>DASSQB010000130.1:0-7386 GCA_035702725.1 Terriglobales bacterium
GCGCACCGCGCCCAGCAGGTTATTGGGGTCGGATGTGGTGCGGAAAAACAAGGTCACGGCCGGGCTGGAGTTCTGAATCAGCGGCAAATAGATGTACGGGCTTGGATCTTCGCCCAGGGTGAAGTACTTGGCGTCGTGAGCCACGCCGATGACTTGCACAAAATCGTTTTCGCCATAGAACTTGAAGCGCTTGCCGAGTGGATCCTGATCCGGCCAGAAGCGGTGGGCGGCGGTCTCATTGATGATGGCGACTTTAGGGCTCTGTTCGCGCACGGCGGTATCAAAGTCGCGGCCGTGCATCAGGGGAATGCCCATGGTTTGCAAATAACCGGCGGCCACCTGGTCAGTCGTGACCAGCACACCGTTGCGGGTGGAACTGCCTTCCTGACCCTCGGGAAAAACACTGCGGCTGAAGCCTCCGCCGAACAGGGGCACATCGGAAGCGAGGGTGGCGGCTTGCACGCCGGGCATGCTCTGCACCGCCTCCAGGGCGCGGCGCTGGAACTCCTTCACCCGCGGCGGGTCGTAGTTGAGCGAGCCCAGGTCAAAAGAAAGCATGGCCAGGTTTTGAGTGTTGAAGCCGGGGTCGGTCTCCTGAGCGTTGCGCAGGCTGAGCAGGAACAGGCCGGCGCCGATCAGGGCGACCATGCAAAGCGCGACTTGGGCGACGATGAAGGCGTGGCGCAGGCCAAAGCGGCGGCCGGTGAAGACCTCGCCACCGGCGCGTTCTTTCAGTTCCAGCACCAGGTTGGGCCGGGTGGCCTGCAGCGCAGGGGCGAGGCCGAAAATCAGTCCCGTGCCCAGGGCGATGCAAAGCGTAAACAACAGCACTCGGCTATCGAGGGCCAGATTGAGGTAGCTCTGCTGCAGGAAAGGCGGGCGGTACTGCCAGAGCAGGTTTCGCCCCAGGAGGGCTAGACCGATTCCCAGGGCACCGCCGGCAACAGCCAGAATGGTGGCCTCGGTCAGCAACTGGGCTACGATGCGGGAGCGGGAAGCGCCCACCGCCAGGCGGATGCAGATTTCGCGCTTGCGCCCGGCGGCGCGAGCCAGCAGCAGGTTGGCGATGTTGGCGCAAGCGATGAGCAGCACTAGGCCGACCACGGTCATCATCAGCGCCCCGGCGCGGGTAAACAGAGCGCGCAGGTTCGGGTTGATGGCCGATTGCAGCAACGGGAGGGAAGTGAAGCTGCGGCCGGTATTAGGGACGGGGAACTCGCGCTGCAGGTCGGAGCCCAGAGCCTGCAGTTCGGCCCGCGCCTGGGCCTCGGTGACGCCGGGCTTGAGCCGGGCCACGGCAAATGTGCCGAGGAAACGCCGCTCGTTGAACCACTCCTTGTTGAAACCGGAAAGAACCTGGTCGTGCATGGATATGGGCACCCACATGTCCGGGCCGCCCAGGACAGCGGTGCCCTGAAAGCCGCGGGGAGCCACACCGATGATGGTGAATCCCTGACCGTTGAGCAGCACGTTCTGGCCGATCACGTTGGGATTGGCGGCGAACTTGCGCTCCCAGAAACCATGGTTGAGCACGATGACGGGGCCGGCCCCGGCCTCACGGTCTTCGTCGGGGCGGAAGGTGCGCCCCAGAGCGGGCTTCACTCCCAGTACATCAAAGTAATTCCCAGTGGCTAGGTTGGCGTTATAAGTGTCGGGATGGCCGTTGATGGTCATGCTGACGGTAGAGAAGATTTCCAGGGCCACTCCTGAAAAGGACTGGGCACGGCGCTGAATGTCTTCTCCATTGGGGTAGGACACAGGCAGAAAATTGTTCAGCCCGCCGCGGTTGCGCTGGTCGGTGGTGAAGAGCGAGAGCAGGCGGTTGGGGTCATGCACCGGGATGGGGTTGAAGAAGACCGCGTTGACCACGGTAAAGATGGCGGTATTGGCGCCGATCCCGAGGGCCAGGGTGATGACCGCAACCGCCACAAATCCCGGGGACTTGCGCATGGTGCGCAGGGCATAACGAATATCCTGGCCTATATGCAGCACGGCTGCCTCCTCACCTGGAACAGGGACGAACCAGAAGCCAATTGGGTAGCAAAGGCGGAAGTTTATTACGGCGAGGGGCGTGGGGCCAATGCGGGCCCGGGCTACTTGTGGCGGATGGCTAGCGGGGCCCGGGTGCGGTCCAGGGGAAACACGTGCAGCTCCCATTTGACCGGCACAGAAGCCGGGAAGTAGCAGGTCTTGGTGTCGCACGCCTGGTAAGCCAGCTTTCCGGCGATGGTGACGATTTTCCCTTCCGGGCTGAGCGAGCCGAAGAAGGCTGAACCGGAGTTCACTTTCACGTCCTGGCTGATGCGGAACGTGCCCTCGAAGACCGGCACGCGCTCCTTGATGGCGGGCAGATATAGAGTTTTGGATTGCGGATAACTCGCTGGCTTGAGTTCGAAGTCGCGCTGCGGGTCAATCAGCAGCTGAATAGGTTTATAGCCTTGGGTACCGGGCGCATACACGTGCACGTCGGGAGGAAGCCGAACTTCCGCCACCAGCGTAATGCGCGTGCCGGGCACGCCAGTTTGGTCGGATTGCTCGAGCGCCACTTGAAGATGAGGCGCTTCCACCGTTCCCGTGACTTCCTGGCTCAATTCCGGGAAGAGCTTGGCTATCAGGTCATTGCCGGTAATGCGCTCGCGGTATTGGGGATTGAAAAATTTTTCCCGGACGACACCGCTGGGATCGAGGAAGAAGTAGCCCGGGCGGGCGAAGCCTTTTTGCATGCCGGTGGCTTCTTCGTTGAGCACATCATAAGCACGAATGATCTTTGAATCCGGGTCGGCCAGCAGGGGGTAGGTGATTTTGTGGCGATCGGCAAAGAATTTCAGGATCGCCTGGTTGTCGTAGCTGATGGCCGCCAGCTTGAGGCCCTGCTTTTCGAATCGCGGGATGGCGCTTTGCAGCTGGACCAGCTGCCCCTTGCAGAAGGGTCACCAGTCAGCAGAACGGAAGAAGAGAAGAACGGTGCCGCTGCGTCCCTTGAGGGTGTCGAGCGACTGCGCGTGGCCAAACTGGTCGGGAGCGGAAAAGGCGGGCGCCTTGCGGCCCACCGCGAGCCCGATGGACATGGCTGCCACGGAAGCGACGCGAATGGTGTTGCCTTCGAGCTTGCCGCGTACAGTGACGCTCTCTCCCACGCGCGCCGTGACGCGCGCCTGCGGCTCCAGTTCATACATCACCCGGTTGGTATCGTCGTACAGGGAGAGTTCGGCGCCCGGAGCCTGAGTGGTGCACTCGGCTGACTCGGCAAAAGCCTCGTCCGCGTCACAGCTGCTAAACACAATCGTGCCCGACCAGCCCCCCGAATTGGCAGAGTGGCTCTGGCCAGCAGCCAGCCCGGTAAAGGCAAGCAGCGCGACACCGCAGAGGAAGACTCGCCTCACGGGGCGAAAGCATACAGGCTTACGGCGCAGTGTGCAAAGCCCTGCGTCGTTCCCAAGAGGTTGTTTCCGATGCCATTCCAGACTTTGCGTTCGAGGCTATAATCACGCCGATGGGCAGCTCTCCCACACGCGCGCAGGAGCCTGAGCGGACGCTCGAGCCGCGCCCGGCGTCGCACCTCCGCATTCATGCGATCAACGTTTTCGTGCGCGATCAGGATGTGAGCTTGCGGTTTTACGTTGACCTGCTGGCATTCAGCCTGGTCGGCGATGTCCGCTTCGAAAACGGGGAGCGCTGGGTGGCGGTCGCGCCTCCTGATGGCAGCGCGGTGCTGTCGCTGGTTGCGCCCAAACCCGAGTCGAAGGAGTACAGCCTGATTGGCCATTGCGCCCACGTGGTCTTCGTTACCGACGATTTTGTCGCCAAGTATGGGGAGTGGATCAAGCGCGGGGTGCGCTTTCAGTATGCGCCGCGACTGAAACGCCTGAAGTATGCGCGCCAGGCCGCCGGAGATTCGAGCAACGGCTCGGCGGACGATCACGAAGCATCGCTGTGGGGCGGAGCGATGACCCACTTCCGGGACCCCGACGGAAACTCCTTCGCCCTGGTCGCCTATGACGAGGAGACGCGCGCCGTGGAAGCGCAGCGCCAGGCGGCTGCGGCCAGAGTTGAAGCGGAGCGCCGCGCGGCCCAGGAACTGGAAATCGCCAAGCAGGTGCAGGTGCGGCTGTTTCCTCAGAACCTGCCCGCGCTGGCGACGCTGGACTATTCCGGCATCTGCATCCAGGCGCGGCAGGTGGGCGGCGACTATTACGATTTCCTGGACTTGGGCCGCGAACGGCTCGGGCTGGTGCTGGGCGATATTTCCGGGAAGGGAATTGCCGCCGCGCTGCTGATGGCCAACCTGCAGGCCAATCTACGCAGCCAGTGCGCAATCGCTGCGGATGAGCCGCAGCGATTTCTGCAGGTAGTGAATCGGCTGTTCTACGAGAATTCTCCCGACACCGCCTACGCCACCTTGATTTTTGCCGAGTATGACCAGCCTCAGAGGCGGCTGCGCTACGCCAACTGCGGGCATCTCTCCGCGCTCCTGCTGCGGCGCAACGGCGTGCTCGAACGCCTCGATTCCACCTGTACCGTCCTGGGAATGTTCCACGAGTGGAACTGCTGCACGCAGGAGCTCCCGCTATCTTCCGGAGACACGCTCGCCTTGTACACGGACGGCATAACCGAATCGTTCAATGTTCGGGGCGAGGAATTTGGGGAAGAGCGCCTGATTGAATCGTTGCGGCGGCATTGCCAGCAGCCGGCGCAGGCGGTGATCGCCGCAGTCGTTAGTGATGTGCAGAAGTTCAGTCCGCGCGAGCAGTACGACGACCGCACCCTGATAGTCGCCAAGTGCCGGTGAGATCCGGGGTGCCGTCCCTACGGGGACTCGGAATCTTTGGACCGTTCGGTCCCAGGACTTCCGTCCTGGGCTTTACCATGACGTCCCTGCGGGACTGATCTGTGAGTGCGTGGTCTGCCACTGCGAGGCTGGCCAGGGGAGATGTGCGCTGGCCTGTGGGGCTGGCCATGGGTGCCTATGCCTCGACATTGCTGGAGCCAGGGCCATCCCGACCGCGGGGGCGTGGTCTGCGGCTCAGGTCAAGACGCGGCTTCGACACCATGTTACCCGTACAAATCCCTCTCCGACAGAACCGGCTGAGCGGCGAATTCCTTGCCGCCCCTGGCAGACGCGCCAAACATGGGACCACGCGCCGGCACCACCGGAGCAAAGGTCATAAACCCGATAGGTTTGGGCACGTCGTCGTAGATGGCCTCCATGCCGCCACGGCGAAAATAGGTTTCATGCCAGAAGCCGGTGCCGCCGGAATCCTTCAAGAAGCTTTGCCACCACTGGCGGTGGGGGTCGGAGCGCGTCCACTTAAGCATGGAGTCGGGGTCGCGCCAGTATTGGCGCATGCCCACGTGCATGGGAAACAGAGAATAAATAACGTTCTCGTGGCGAAGCAGGCCGTCGGGTTGGGCCGCGGCAGAGGACGAAATTTTGGGCCCAAACCCCATCAGGGTCTTCATGCCGGTCAGGCGATTTACCCGCATTCCCAGGTAAATCACCACCAGGTCAGGGTAGCCGGATAGGTCTACGGTGCGACGTTCCACGCGGGTTGGCATAGGGTAAGGGATTCGCCACCGGCACCGGCTGTCGCATTTTTCTTGAGCCGGGATGCCCCGGGAGGTGAGTACCCAGCTTGCAACTCTCTGGTGTCCGGCGCTACTCTAACCGACCATGCGCGCCGCTGTGGTCTGTGTATGGCTGGTTTTGCTGGTTTGTGGGAGCGTCCTTCCCGCCCGCGGGGTGGACAAGCGGCAAAAGGTAGAAACCCCGACGGAACGGGCCTGGCGGATACTGACCGACGGGGTGAATGCGAAGAAATTTTCCGACCGCGTCATTGCCCTGAAAGCAATGGCCGAGCTCGGCCCCAACCTCAAAGGCGTTCGCCTGGTGAGCGATGTCTTGAAAGATAAGGACCCGGACCTGCGGGCGCAAGCCGCAGCCACCCTGGGCGCGATGAAATCACGCGCTGCTCTTCCGGCTTTGCGAGTTGCGCTGAACGACGAAGCGCCGCAGGTCAGCTTTTCTGCGGCCAAATCCCTCTGGCAGTTGGGCGACAACGCCGGGCGGCGGGTATTGCTGGACGTGCTACAAGGCGACAAGGGAACCAAGGATGGCTTCGTGGCTAGCCATAAGCGCGAAGCCAAACGCGAGCTCCAGGATAAGAAAGCACTCGTTGCTATGGGGGCAGAAAAAAGTGCCGGCGAATTTCTGCCTGGGCCTCTGGGTATGGGCGTGGGCCTAGCCAAGCAGCAGTTGGCGAGCGGAACCGACCCGGCGCGCGCCGATAGCGCCGACTTGCTCTCGCGGCGTCCCGATAAGGCGACCATGCTGGCGCTCAAGGCCGCACTGATGGACCGCGACTGGTCGGTGCGTGCGGCCGCAGCCGTGGCCCTGGGCAGACTGGCACGCCCCGGCACGCAACAGTGGCTGGAATACGCTCTCGACGACGGCAAGGCGGCGGTCCGCGACGCGGCTGCGGTAGGCATCTTGCGCATGAGCGCGCGCCGATCCGGCGCCTCCACCTACGCAAACCTGCACTAGCTTTCCCTGTGGACACGGCAACAGCCGCCTGAATAACTGCCGTCTAAATGCATTATGGGGGGACTTGCAGTAATTTGGGGAACTCTGCTTTCAGCAACCCTGCTCGTTGGCTCAGCCGCCGGGCAGACCCGCCCGCAACAGTCACCCGATCAACTGGTTCGCCAGGTAATCACCCACGAAGTGCAAGCCGAAGAGCACGACAACAGTTACTGGATGTTTCGCCTGCATCAGACCGAGTCGGGTGTCACGAAAACCGAGGAGGTAGTCGAAACACCGCACGGCTGGGTGCGCCGCCTGCTCGCGGTCAACGGCAAACCTCTAACGCCGCAGGAACGGGCCAAAGACAACGCTTACCTCCATAAGCTGCTGACCGATTCTGGCGAGCAGCACAAGAACGAAGAAGCCACCCGCAATGATGTGCGCCAGGCGCAAGAGCTGCTGAAGATGCTGCCGGATGCGTTTCTCTACACCTACGCTGGACACAGCGGGGAAGTGGTGAAGTTGAATTTCCGGCCCAACCCAAAATTCCATCCCCAGTCGCGCAAAGCAGCGGTGTTTCATGACATGGTCGGGTCGCTGTGGTTGAACATGAAGCAGCAGCGGCTGGCCGGGATTCAGGGGCATTTGAACCAGGAGGTAAAATTTGCGGGCGGCCTGTTAGGGCACCTGGACAAAGGCGGCACTTTTGACGTCAAGCAGACCCAGATTGCACCCGGGATCTGGGACGTGACCTATATGAATGTGCAGATGAACGGCAAGGCGCTGTTTTTCAAGACCATTGCCGTGCGGGAGAAGGACATTCGGTCAGACTACCAGCGTGTCCCCAGCAACCTGACGCTGGCGCA
>DASSQB010000131.1:0-5629 GCA_035702725.1 Terriglobales bacterium
GTGGAGATCGGCAAGAACGAAGGCGCCAAAATGCTGTGCGGCGGCAATCGCCTGGATTCCGGCGCCTGGGCACACGGCTGGTTCATGCAGCCGACCGTGTTTGGGGACGTGGACCGCAAGATGCGCATCGCCCAGGAAGAAATCTTCGGCCCCGTGGTTTCGCTGCTGCCAGCTGACGACCTGGAAGACGCGATCGAGATCGCCAACAATATCAAGTATGGCCTGTCGTCCGCCATCTACACCCGCGACGTGAACAAGGCGTTTTCGGCCATGCGCGATTTGGAAGCGGGCATTACCTACATCAACGCGCCTACCATCGGCGCCGAGGTTCACCTGCCTTTTGGCGGCGTAAAGCAGACGGGCAATGGCCACCGCGAAGGCGGCCTGGGCGCAATTGATTTTTATACCGAGTGGAAGTCGGTTTACGTGGACTATTCGGACAAGCTGCAGAAGGCGCAGATTGACCGGCCGGAATAATGCAGTTCTCAGTTCTCGGTTGCCAGTTCTCAGTTGAAATGTGGCGGCTGGCAACGTTTCTTGCTTTTTGGCTCTGCCTTCTTGGCTCTGGCAAATCCCTTCCAGGGGCTAGGTGCCAAGTGCTAATTGCTAAGTGCCAACTGAGAACTGACAACTGACAACTGAGAACTGATCCATGATCATCGGCGTTCCCAAAGAAGTAAAAGACCACGAATCGCGCGTTGGCATTGTGCCCGCGGGAGTGAAAGCGCTCAGCGACGCCGGGCACAAGGTGCTGGTGGAGACGCATGCCGGCGAAGAGTCGTCCATGTCAGACCACGAGTACACGCAGGCGGGCGCAGAGATTGTCGGCTCTGCCGCCGAGGTCTGGCAAAAAGCCGCCATGGTAGTGAAGGTGAAGGAGCCCATTGCCAGCGAGTTCAAGTACCTGCGCAAGGACCTGACACTCTTCACTTACCTGCATCTGGCTCCTCTTCCCGACCTGACCAACGAACTGCTGAAGCACACGGTCACCGGCATCGCCTACGAAACCATTCGCGACGGACACGGCTCGCTGCCGCTGCTGACCCCCATGTCGGAAGTAGCCGGGCGCATGTCGGTGCAGGTGGGCGCTTCCTATCTGGAAAAAGAGCGTGGCGGGCGCGGCGTGCTGCTGGGCGGTGTGCCGGGCGTGCCCCCGGCGCAGGTGTGCATCATCGGCGGCGGCATTGTGGGCACCAACGCAGCTAAGATCGCGCTGGGCATGGGGTCCATCGTCACCCTGGTGGACCTGAACCTCAATCGCCTGCGCGAGCTTGACGACATCTTCAACGGCCGGGTCTACACCCTGGCCTCCAATTCCTACAGTATTGCGAAGTCAACTCAACATGCCGACCTGGTAATTGGCGCCGTGCTCATTCCCGGTGCTTCCGCGCCCAAGCTGGTCACTAAGCAGATGGTTTCGCAAATGAAGAAAGGCGCGGTCATTGTGGATGTGGCCATTGACCAGGGCGGCTGCATCGAGACCGCGCATCCCACCACCCACAGCGATCCTTCCTATTTGGTGGATGGGGTTGTGCATTACTGCGTCACCAACATGCCGGCCGCCGTGCCCCACACCTCCACCCTGGCGCTCACCAATGCCACCCTCCCCTACGTGATGAAGCTGGCGCAGATGGGCGTGACCAAGGCCATCAAGGCGGAAAATGCCATCCGCGAAGGAGTGAACACCTTCCAGGGCCACGTGACGTATGCCGCCGTGGCGCAGTCGCAGGGACGACAGGCAAAGAGCGTGACGGAGTTGCTGTAGTAGTTCCCAGTACCTGGTATCCAGTTCCCAGTTGAAAACCAGATTGGTGATGTGGGCGCGGGGCTTGGCCCCGCGCATGGACGGGGCGAAGCCCCGTCCCCACACAACCGGCATCCGCACAACCAGGGTCCCCACACAATCAGCGCCCGGACTAGAATATCGAACACCCTGGAGGTGGTTGATGTCCCCTGATCCCACTATTCAACTTCTGCGTCATACCGTAGCCACGCTGGCCTATCGCGGTGGCAAGGCGGTGCGCGGCGCACCCGAAAGCTTTCAGCGCTTCCAGGCAGCGCCGGGCACGCGCACGCCGGGCCAAATCCTGGCGCACATCGGCGATCTGCTGGACTGGGCCGTGGCTCTGGCCGACGGCAAGCATGTGTGGCACGACTCCAAACCGCTGCTGTGGGAAAAAGAAGTCGAACGTTTCCACCGCGCGCTGGACGCATTCGACAGTCGGCTGGCTACGGGCAAGTCTCTGGGATTCTCAGCGGAGAAATTGTTCCAGGGCCCCATTGCTGACGCACTCACCCACGTGGGGCAGATTGCCATGCTTCGGCGCATGGCAGGCGCTCCCATCCGCGGCGAAAACTACTTCCGCGCTGGAATTGAGGCCGGCCGCGTAGGCCAGGCCCAGGCCGCGGCGGTACAGGAATTCGACTGAGCTGAAGTATAGAAGATGAAGATATTGTGTCGCGGGCGCCCCCGCCCGCGTACCCTCGGTTGCAGACTGCTACACGACAAGCCCCCATCTGAAATCCCATTTTGGGAGGTGGAAGATGGTACTCTCCCACTTTTGTGTCGCGGGCGCCCCCGCCCGCGAAAGAATATTCCCATGCTCAGTGCTCCCGCTACCAAATACAGCTACCGGCGAAGGCTGCCGCACTTCCAGTACGATGACAAGCCACTATTCATTACTTTTGCCACGTTTGGACGCATGCCTTTACGCCCTGCAGCGCGGGATCTCATGCTCAAACACTGCCTTTATGATCACGGCAGCAAGTATCTGCTTCATGCGGCGGTCGTCATGCCGGAGCACGTTCACCTGCTCCTCTCTCCGCTGCGTGATGCTGCAGGAGAAGTTTTTCCCTTGCAACAGATTTTGCAATCACTCAAGAGCGCTTCTGCTCACAGCATCAACAAGGCTTTATGCCGGCAAGGTCCAGTATGGCGGGAGGAGTCCTTCGACCATGTTCTGAGGTCGTACGAAAGTTTGGAAGACAAGCTGGAGTACATCCGCCAGAATCCGGTCAGACGAAGACTAGTGCGCCGACCGGAAGACTATCGCTGGTTGTGGGTCGCCCCAAGGATTATCTAGAGACCTCTCGCGGGCGAGGGCGCCCGCGCCACAAACTTGATACTAGGACCAGCGCCCGCCGGATCTTCTGCCGCGTCCCCCGCCCGAAAGGGACGCCCGCGCCACAAAGTTGAGCGGTGGCGCTCCGCGCCAAACGCCCCGCCGTTGTAATATGGCTGCTTCGCCCGCATGGCACCCGGCTCACGCCCCGAAACGGCAGAGGTTGCGCCCTCCATCCAGGAGGTCGCGCGCCTGTCGGCCTTGCCGCAGGTGCAGTCCGCCTTCCGTTGGTTTCTCTCCCAGGAACCGCAAATTGCGGAATGGCAGATGCAACTCGCCGGCATTGCCGCTCCTCCCTTCGGCGAAGGCGAGCGTGCTGCCTGGCTGGCAGAACGCTTTCGCGAACTGGATCTCAACGACGTTCACCTGGACGAAGTAGGCAACGTTTTCGGCATCCGGCGCGGCCTGGAGCCGAGCAACCGGTTTCTCGCTATCACCGCCCACATTGATACGGTTTTTCCCGCAGGCACGGCGCTGCGCCCACGGCGCGAAGGCAGCCGCCTGTACGGCCCCGGAATTTCCGACAACGGCGCCGGAGTCGCCGCCCTGCTGGCCACCGCGGGCGCGCTGCAGGCGTCCAGCATCCGCCACCTGGGCCCGCTGGTCTTCGTGGGCAACGTGGGGGAAGAGGGAGAAGGCGACCTGCGGGGCATGCGCCACATTTTTTCCGACCCGCACTGGTCGGAGGCTATCGCCGCCACGCTGGTGCTGGACGGCGCGGGCGCGGATTCTGTAGTGGCCGAGGCGCTGGGCAGCCGCCGCTTTGAAGTGGTGGTGCGCGGGCCCGGCGGCCACTCCTGGAGCGATTTCGGCGCGCCCAACCCAATCATTGTGCTGGCTCGCGCCATCGAGCGCTTCACCCAGGTGCGGGTGGCGGCTGTGCCCAAGACTACATTCAACATCGGCGTGATTCGCGGCGGAACCTCAGTGAACTCCATTCCGGAATTGGCCAGCATGCGGGTGGACCTGCGCTCCACTTCTTCCGCAGAAATTGACCGGCTGGAGTTGGCGCTGCGCGCGGCGCTGGACCAGGCGCTGATGGCGGACGCCGGCAAGGCTCGTAGCGGCGCCCTGACTTACGAGGCCACGATGATCGGCAGCCGGCCGGCGGGCGAACTGGATTCCAACGCACGTATCCTGCGTGTGATTCGCGCGGTGGATTCCCATCTGGGTAATCCTTCGCAAGTGCAGCGGGCCTCCACGGACGCCAACATTCCCCTGTCGTTGGGCCGCGAGGCGGTGGCCATCGGCGGCGGTGGCGCGGGCGGCGGCGCGCACACAGTGCAGGAGTGGTTCGATTGCGCCGGCCGCGAAGTGGCGCTCAAGCGCATTCTTCTGGCGGCGCTCGCCCTGGCCGGAGTGGCGGCATGAAGCCGGGCCTTCTGGTTTCGTTTCTGGCAACAGCCATGATTGCCGCGCAGGCTCAATCCGCACCGGATGTCATCTACCTCCACGGCAACATCTACACCGGGGCAATGCAGACGTTCTCGCCGCCCTACGTGGAAGTCAAACCGCGGGCCCGGGCCATGGCGGTGCGCGATGGACGCCTGGTGGCGGTGGGCTCGGACGCGGAAATCTCCAAGCTCAAGGGCAAGCGCACTCAGGTAATGGACCTGGGTGGGCGCTTCGTGATGCCCGGGTTCAATGATGCCCATACACACCTGGCTTCGGCCGGCTTCGGCAGGATGAATGTGGACCTCACCGGCACCCGCTCGCTCGAGGAGATGCAGGCGCGTATCGCAGAGCGGGTGAAGACCGCGCAGCCAGGCGAATGGATTCGCGGGCGCGGCTGGGACCACACGCTGTGGTCCGTGCAGAAGCTGCCGACTCGCCAGGATCTCGACGCGGTAACGGGGGATCACCCCGCATTTTTCGGGCGCGTGGACGGCCACATTGCCGTGGCCAATAGCGCGGCGCTGCGCGCGGCCGGCATCACGCATAACACTCCCGATCCCTCAGGCGGCAAAATTGACCACGATGCCGCCGGCGAGCCTACCGGCATCCTGCGCGAAGATTCCGCGATGGCGTTGGTTACTTCCAAGGAGCCCAAAGCTACGCCGACCCAGCATCTGCGCGCCATGCAAATCGCCCTGCAGGACGCAGCACAGTGGGGCATCACCTCCGCCCAGGACTTCTCCGACTGGGATGACTTCCTGGTGGCCGAAGAACTGGAGAATGAGGGCAAGCTCACCCTGCGCCTCTCTGAGTGGCTTCCGTTCGTGGATTCTGTTGACATTCTGGAGAAGCACCGCGCTTACCACTCTCAGACCGACCCTATGCTGCATACCGCCATGCTGAAAGGCTTCATGGACGGCTCGCTGGGTTCGCGCACGGCCGCGCTCCTGGCGCCCTACAGCGATGACCTGCAAAATTCCGGCATTCCTCGGCTTGATCAGACCACGCTCAATGCCATGATGGATGAGCGCGCGGCGGCGGGCTTCCAGGTTGGTTTTCACGCCATTGGCGATCGCGGAGTGGAGATGGCCCTGCAGGCGTTTGCTGAAGCG
>DASSQB010000132.1:0-8447 GCA_035702725.1 Terriglobales bacterium
AGACTGGTTGTCACAGGTCCGCGCGATCGTCCAGCAAGGTGATCTTGACAAGGCTCTTGCCCTTACCGAATCCCGCATTGCGCTCGCTCCTTCCGACCTGGAGGCTCATGGCTGGAGAGCGCGCCTGCTCGCCTGGAAAAATCGCCACGACGAGGCGGCTGCCGAATACCGTTTCGTGCTTTCCCGCAAGCCCGATGACGTTGACATGCTGGTCGGCCTGGCCGATGTCCTGCACTGGGATGGCAAAGATTCCGAAGCTCTCCAGGTGCTCAATCGCGCCTACGCTTTGGCGCCAGGCAACTCCGACGTTCTCGTGCGCCGAGGCCGCGTCCTTGCCGCGCTGAAGAGAAATGTGGAAGCGCGCTCCAATTTTCGTCAGGCCCTGTCCCTCAACAGTGCGGACCAGGACGCTCGTCTTGGCCTGGAAGGTCTGGCTGGCGAAGACCGCCACCAACTCCGTATCGGCACCGATGTGGACGCATTCAACTACACGGACACTGCCGCCACCGAGACCCTCTCTCTGGTTTCACGCTGGAATTCTTCCTGGGCGACCAGCGTTACTTTCAATACTTATCAGCGCTTTGGCCAGCGCGCCGGCAAGCTCACCGGAACCGTCACCCGCAACCTCACCAAAAGTGACTGGCTGACCATTGGTGGAGCTGGCGGCCATGATCACGACGTCATCCCCAAATCAGAAGCATTGTTCGGCTTCGGGCACGGCTTCCGCGTCGGCAATCCATTTATCCGTGGCATCGAGGCTTCGTACGACCAGCACTGGTATTGGTACTCCACCGGGCGCATTCTCACGCTCGGCGGCACCACCCTGGTTTATTTGCCTCGCGAGTGGACATGGCTGCTCTCCATCAACGCCGCGCGCAGTGCTTTCTCCGGCGTGCCTGGTTATGACTGGCAGCCCAATGGCCGCACCCGCCTCGGCTTTCCCCTGTTTCGCCGGTTATCGGGAAATCTGACTTTTGCTGTGGGCTCGGAATCATTCGCCGAAATTGACCAGACCGGGCGTTTCGCCGCCCGTACCTTTGGTGGCGGTTTGCGCTATGCCCTGAACAACACTCAGGACATTACCGGCTACGTCGCCACCCAGGACCGTTCCCAGGGACGGAGCCAGACCAGTTGGGGGCTGAGCTATGGCTTCCGTTTTTAACGTCCTCCCAGCCAAACTCGTCCTGGAAGGAATTTTCGCCTCGGGCGTGGCCATTGCCCTGCTCATCGCCTTCATTGTTTTCCGCCGCTGGTATCGTGGCCGCTATTTCCAGCGTTTGAACCGCTCCACAATGCAGATACGCGCGCAATGGCCCGACATCCTTGGCGGCGCTGTTCCTCCGCAGACCTGGCGAACCCACTCCTTCAACTCCGCCATTGTTGAATCCATCCTTCTGGACAGCATCGAGGTGGCGTCCCCGCAGGAGCTCCCTCAGTTGCTGCACTGCCTGCGCGTCAGCGGGCTCCTGGACGAGCGAATTTACCAGGCGCGGAACTGCAAAGGCTGGAACCGGCGCGTGGCCCTGGTAGCCCTTGGCCGCACCCGTGCTCCTGAAGCCGTTCCCGCGTTGGCTGAGGCGCTGAGCGAAAGGACCGGCGACCCGGAAACCCGCATGGCCGCCATCCGCGGCCTGGGACGCAGCGCCCTGCCCGAAGCCGCAATTCCCATCATCGAAGGATTGCTCTCCGGAGAACTCACCGGTTTCCCCGATTTCCCCATCAAGAACGCGCTGGCCAATTGTTGCCGCACCAGCGCCAAGCTTCTGGTTAACTATCTGCAATCGGCTTCCGGTCCAGCCCGCGAACTGCTCGCCCGTGTTCTCGGTGAGCTGGCTTCTAACGACTTGGGCGACGAACTGCTGGTATTGGCCACCGACCCCCTGCCCGAAGTGAGGGCCTCTGCCGCCCGCGCCCTGGCACACGCCGATCCTGACCTCGCTTTCCCCACGCTGGCTGTGCTGGCCAACGACCCCGAGTGGTTTGTCCGCCTGCGCGCCGTGGTCGCCGTCGGATTCCTCGAGGACAAAAGGAAAATCCGCGTGCTGCTGCGCGCAGTTTGCGACCTGAATCGCCACGTCCGCCAGCGCGCCGCCACCGTCCTCGCCAGGATGGAACCGGACCTGAACGAGATTCTTATCCGGATTGTTTCTACCGAAGACCGCTACGCTCTTCAGGCTTTCATCTCGGAACTGGACCGTACCGGCAAATTCGATATCGTGGTCAAGGCCCTGGAGTCGGACTCCGACCGCCGCTTTGCCGCTCCCATCCTGCTGCGCTCGCTGGAGCAAGGCAAGGCCAGTCTGGAGCTGACGCGGGCGCCCGCCAAGGAAGTCGTGCCCTGATGTCCGCCCTGGTCCAATTGCTGACGGTGGTCCTGTTTTCCTACTACCTGGCCTCCAACGTCATCTACGTGTTCCTGCTGGTCACCGCTATCCATAAAAGCAGGTCGCACCAGCAGCGCTTGGGCAGCCTTCGGCTGGAGAACCTGTCCCAGTCCGCTTTTACTCCACCCATTTCCCTGGTTGTCCCCGCCCACAATGAGGCCGGAAGCATTGTAGATTCGGTGGCCGCGCTTCTTGACCTGGAATATCCCAATCTCGAAGTTATCGTTGTGAACGATGGCTCAACCGATGCAACCCTGGAGCGGCTGGCACAGACGTTTCAGCTGGTGCCAGCGCACATGCTCTATGTGTCGGAAATCGCTACCGCTCCTGTTAAACGCCTTTACAAAAGCCTGCGTCAGCCCCACCTGATGGTTGTGGACAAAGAATCCGCGGGCAATAAGGCGGATGCCGTCAATGCCGGCCTGAACGTGTGCAACTCGCCTTTTGTCTGAGTGGTGGATGCCGATTCCCTGCTGGAACGCGATTCACTGATGCGCATCGTTTCCGGCATTTTTTCTGACCCGGGCTCCGCCGTGGCCGCCGGCGGCATTGTGCGCGTGCTCAACGGCTGCTCCGTGGTCAAAGGCCGCCTGCAGGCCATTTCCCTGCCCCGACGGCCCATCGAAGTACTGCAGGTCATCGAGTACTTGCGCGCCTTTCTCGTAGGGCGGGAAGCTTGGGCCTGCTTCAACATGCTGCCTATCATTTCCGGCGCTTTTGGCATCTTCCGCCGCGACCTGGTGCTTCGCATCGGTGGTTTTCGCCCTCAGGCTATTGGGGAAGACATTGACCTGGTTGTGCGCCTCCACCGTTATCTCCGCCAGCAGGGCATGGAATATCACATCAGCTTCGTCCCTGATCCCACTTGTTGGACGGAAGTACCGGCGGACCTCAAGTCCCTGGCGCGTCAGCGGGCCCGCTGGCAGCAGGGGCTCGTGGACACGCTCTGGCGCAATCGCGACATGCTGTTTCGCCGCCGCTATGGCCGTATTGGCCTGCTGCTTTTGCCTTACATGTGGGTCTTCGAACTGGCGGCGCCGGTCATGGAGTTGCTGGGATATTTCACCATCCTGTTTGCCGCTCTGACTGGCAGTCTCAGCCCCAGACTGACCTTCGAGTTCCTGCTGTTTGGCTATGCTTTCGCCACGGCGCTCTCTGTGGGTGGGGTCCTCCTCGAGGAAATCACATATCGCCGGTACGCCAGCTGGCGCGATATGTTGCGCTTGCTGGTGTTCTGCTTCCTCGAACACTTCCCCTATCGCCAGCTCAATCTGTTGTGGCGATTGCAGGGTCTCTGGCGCTACCTGCGCAGGGACACTTCCTGGGGTGAACTGAAAAAGGCCGGTTTAACCCAGTCTGTGGGTCCAGGTTCTACGCAGACTGTGGAGACTGCCGTAAAGGGCTGATACTCGCATGGATCAACCAGACCAGATGAAGCACGAGAATCCCGAGCTGCTCGAGGCCGAGCTGCACGCCCTCGAAGGCCGCGATTTGCAACTCTGGTGCCTGGGCGGCATTATTGCCCTCATTCTGGCCACTGGCTTTCTTGCCCTGCTCGTGCCTCGGGTGCTCTGGAACGCCGGCAGCGCCCTGAAATTTCAGCAGAACCTCCCGGCCCTGTTCTTGGGCCTGCTGGTTCTGCTTCTGCTGGCCGCCATCTACATGGTCCAGCAACGGGTGCGCCTGACCCGCACGCGCCGCGAACTCGTGGGCCGCTTGTTGCAGGCGGAAAGAGTCGCGCGGGTGGACGAACTGACCGGTCTCTTCAACCGTCGCACGCTCGATGAGCTGCTCACTCGGGAAATGGCCCGTGCCCAGCGCACCGGCAGCCGCCTTTCCGTCGTCATGGTTGATATTGACGGATTCAGGGCCCTGAATGACCGCTTCGGACACGTGGTTTCCGAGCGCATCCTGCAGGAGGTATCGCGGATGTTAAAACGCAACTTCCGCGCTGCCGACATCCTTCTGCGCTATGGCGTGGATGAGTTCCTGGCTATCCTTCCCGAAACCGACCGCCGCGAAGCGCAAATTGCCGTGGATCGCCTCTATGGCGGTGTCGTGCAGTGGAACCGGCGCAACCAGGACTTCGGCTACAAGCTCGGTTTAAGCTGCGGCATCGCCCAGTTCATTCCCGACGCCAGCACCCACGAGTCCCTGGTTGAGGCCGCTGACGCCGAGATGTACAACCTGCGCGCGGCACGCCGGGGTAATACTTCGCCGCAACCGGCGGCCAGGACCTCCAACGCAGAGAGCACAGCCAAAACCCACTAACACTGAGAACTGCCACTAAGTTTCACTGGCTAAAATGCTAAGTGCCAGTTGCTAACTGCTTGTGGGCTGAATGTTGAGTGCTGACTGCTGAGTGCTTCCCCCGAAACGCCGATCCGGCACGCTGGCTAAGTGCTAATTGCCAATTGCTAAGTGCTTCTTTTCAGCTGCCCGCACGCTGCGTAGATATCTCGTCCGCGGGGCCGGCGAATGAACGTGGGCACGCCGCCGCGAATGAGTACCTGCTGAAAATCGAGCACCCGGTCCGGCGCCGGCGTGGCAAACTCAATCCCCGGACCCGGATTCAAAGCAATCAGGTTCACCTTGGCGCGGATGCCGCGAATCAGTTCCAGCACCTCCCGGGCGTTCTCAACTGAATCATTCACTCCGTCCAGCAATACGTACTCGAAGGTGAGCCGTTCCCGGTTTCGCAGGGGAAATTCGCGCGCCGCCCCCAGCAGCATCTCGAGATTCCACTTGCGATTGAGGGGCATCAGCCGGCTGCGCAACTCGTCATTGGAAGCATTTAGCGAAATTGCCAGTTTAGGCCGCACTGTCTCCCTTCCCAGGTCGTGAATGCGGGGCACGATGCCAGCGGTGGAAACAGTCATCCGCGATTGAGGAATGCCCACTCCCTCCAACAGTAAGCGCACCGCCTTCATGAAGTTGTCGAAATTCAGCAGGGGCTCGCCCATGCCCATGAACACCAGGTTCAGGCGCTCCCGCCCCGGGAACGCCTTCTGGTCGCTCAGGACGGCGATAATCTGCCCGACAATCTCTCCCGCGGTCAGGTTGCGCTTTACGCCCAGCAACGCGGTCAGGCAGAACTCGCAGCCCACCGCGCACCCCACCTGGCTGGAAACGCAAATCGTCGCCCTCTGCCATTCCCGGACCTTTTCTTCCTCGTCTCCCGCTTCGCTCCCGTCTCCCGCCTCGCCATAGTCGCCTTCAGGCATCCATACCGTCTCTACGCTTTCCCCATCGCTGAATGCCATCAGGTAACGAACCGTGCCGTCCCTGGACACAAAGCGCTTTTCTATCTTGGGCTGCCCTATTTCATAGCCCTGCTCCAGTAGCAACTGACGGAAACTCTGCGGCAGAGTAGAAATTTCCGCGGGCGATTCGATGCGTTCCCCATAAATCGCCTGAAAGAGCTGACGGCCCCGATATGGGAGCTCCCCGGAGTTTTCGACAAGCTCCGTAAGCTCTTGAATATCAAGGCCTAAAAGTGCGTGTTGTGCCCCTTGCGCCATACATCCCAGGCTGCTCTCAGCCCTTCTCCGGTATTGTACCGGGCAGTGGAAGCCGCTTCCGACCGCAACCCATGATTTACATGAAACAACTTATATAACTGATTGAAAATAAAAGGATAATACATATATAGCCGGAGGCGCTTCGGCTGTGTCACAATTGTAGTGGCTGATTCGTCCGCTCCTTCTCCTCTTAGCCGGCCTCAGGTGACAACATGGTTCAAGAACTGAGCAACATCTCCCGGGAAGCGCTGCCTAATGGCCTGACTATCATCACGGAGGAGATGCAGCACATTCGTTCGGTTTCGATTGGAATTTGGATTAAAAGCGGCTCGCGAGACGAAGATCCGCAGTGGAACGGCATATCCCACTTCGTCGAGCATATGGTGTTCAAAGGCACCAAGTCGCGCACGGCGGAGGAAATCGCCCGCCAGGTGGATTCCATCGGCGGCAACATGGACGCGTTTACCGCCAAGGAGTGCATCTGCTTCAACGTAAAGGTCCTGGACGAACACCTTCCCATCGCCATGGATGTGCTCAGCGACCTGGTGCTCAATCCCATCTTCGACGTCAAGGACATTGGGCGGGAGCGCGGGGTAATCCTGGAAGAGATCAAAATGGACGAGGATAACCCCGACTACCTGGTTCACGAGATCTTCACCCAGAACTTCTGGAAGGATCACCCGCTAGGCAAGCCCATTCTGGGCACGAAGGACACCGTTAAGCGCTTCGAACAACCCATTCTTTTCGATTATTATGGCGAGCGCTTCAATCCCGGCAACCTGGTGGTGTGCGCCGCTGGACACGTAGACCACAAGCAATTCGCCGATCTGGTGGTGGAAAAATTTCAGAGTCTCAAACCGCGCTCCAACGGCTATCACACCGCCCCGCCCAAGATTAATCCGCGCATCATCATGCGCAACAAGAAGGCGCTGGAACAGGTACAGATCTGCGTGGGCACCCCCGCCTATCCCCTGGCACACCCTAAGCGTTACGGCTCCTATATCTTGAACACCGTACTGGGCGGAGGCATGAGCTCGCGCCTCTTCCAGAATGTGCGCGAGCGCCAAGGGCTGGTCTACGCGATCTATAGCGACCTCAACCCCTACCGCGATACCGGCTGCCTCTCCATTTACGCCGGCACCTCGCGCGAATCGGCGCCTAAGGTGGTGGGTTCCATCGTGGCCGAACTGCGGCGTCTCAAGAACGAGCCCGTGCCCGAGGATGAACTGCGCCGTGCCAAAGACCAGCTAAAGGGCAGCTTGATGCTCAGCCTGGAGTCCAGCACGGCCCGCATGTCCAATCTGGCTCGCCAGGAGATGTACTTCGACCACTTCTTCGGGCTGGATGAACTGATTGAGAAAATTGAGGCGGTTACGGCCGAGGACGTCCGTGCCACCGCCGAAGAATTCTTCCGCCAGGAGATGCTGGCCGTCACGGTGCTCGGCAATCTCAACGGGCTGAAGATTTCCCGCGATCAGCTCGCCTGCTGACACCATTCTTACGTTGCCAGCGGCAGCCCACGAAGCTGACCCTGGCCTCGTAGAGTCTGAAATCCCAGTCCAGCTCCGAGTATCTCCAATGCCATGAGAAGCGCCACGCTCGCGTCAAAAGGAGCTCTCCAAGGGCCCGGTATCACCATAAAGACATTATTCGCCCCGGCATGCAAGAAGTGCTCGTAGATTCCAAACCCCAGAACGGCGACGAAGAACGTGGACAGGATCAGGCCCGCGGGCTTGCTTGGAACCCTCCACCACGCAACGGAAACGGCTAAGTGCACCACACTCAACATACCAATAACGAACAAATTGACGTTGTTATCCGGAGGGGCAAGAACCTTCGCGGTCACGAGCAGGTGCCCCACTGCAGCCGCCCAATGAGCAGCAATGACAACAAAACCGAACACTTTGTATCTGTCCATTAAATGACCCCACACATTTTCAGGCCGCTTTTTCGTGGCCTTATCGCTCTCTACGCTTCCGGCCACGGTTTTGTGACGTTGCATTTCCTCTTCGGAGGCACTCACCTAATGCGATAGGGAAAAGTACAAATACGAAAGGACGGACCCAGTCGTCAATCTTCGACCGCCGATCGTCAATCCTTCTCCGGCCGGTAGAGTTCCATGAAATGCACGTGGCTTACGATTCCCGTCTCAGGATTCATCTCGGCGGTGATGCGGTAGGTGTCGCGGCGAGCCACGTAGCCCTGGGCTTCCAGTTCCATTACCTTTCGATGGAAGACGTCGGAATCCCACTCGCTGACTACGATGGTGTCGGTCATGGCGGAAGATGGGTACTAAGCTGGGAGATTATGCCTTTTCAGGCCGGGGGCGCAACCTTAGCAACTTGCCTTGGGCACTTGGCATTTGGCACTTGGCCACGCCAGCTTCTCTTGCTGACACAGTCCAGTGGGCTGTCTGCCAATGCGGGCTCGCTTTGCATCAGCATAACTCTTCACGACCATATGCTAATTGGCAAGCGCCAAATGTTAGCTTCTTACCGGCTCCGTCCCCACCACTCTCGGCTTGCGAATAAATGTCACCGCC
>DASSQB010000133.1:0-4799 GCA_035702725.1 Terriglobales bacterium
GAAGATGGTGTTTTCCGCCGTGATCTGCGGCGTAACCGTCAGGCGCAGGAAAGCATCCACGTAACTGGTGGTGGGCGGGCCGCCCAATTGCGCCTGGGTCACGATGGGGATGCGGAAGCCCTGCCGCACCACCGCCTGGATATTGTTCTGCGTTACCACGCGCGGGCGGGAGAGGATCTTCAGCAAACCGCGCGATTCCGCCATGGTGAGCACGAAATCAAGGCGATAGTTGGCACCGAGATTCGTGATTCCAAAGCCGCTGGTCGGACTGGCCGCGGCCAGATTGGAAAACAAGGGAATAGCGGCTGGGGTCGCCTTAGGTGTGGACGAGGGCAGAGGCACGCCGGGAATCGTGAAGTAGGGCGGCGGAGCCAGATAGCCGACCTGGCTGGGGGTTGATCCAACGGCACCAGTGCCCCCCGTGGCGGTCGCGCTATTGCCCCACCCAAAAGCGAACTGCGTGCCCAAGTCGCGGGCGAAGGTGCGCGTGGCAGCCACGACGCGGGCCTCGATTTCCACCTCCTGCGTCTTGCGGTCCAGTTGCGTGATCAGCCGGTCAACCTGCGGGATCACGCTGGGAATATCCTGGATGATGAGCGCATTGGTGCGGTCATCGGAAATAATGTCGCCGCGCGAGCTCAGCAGCTTCTTCAAGGTGGGTACCACGTCCTTGGAGTGCGCATAGCTGAGATAGCGGGTTACAGTCACCTTGTCCACGGCCAGCGCTTCAGCTTCGATTTGCGCCCGGCGGGCTTCCGCTTCCTTGCGCAGGGTTTCAATGGTGGCGATACGCAGAACATTGCCCTCAAGCTGGCGATCGAGGCCGTTGTTCTTCAGCACAATGTCCAATGCCTGGTCCCACGGCACGTCATCGAGCACGATGGTGAGCGAGCCGTGCACTTCGGGATCCAGTACGATGTTCAGGCCGCTGATCTCATGGATAAGCCGGAAGAAATCCTTCAAATCCACATCCTTCAGGTTCACAGAGATGGGCTCGCCGGTATAGTGAGCCTTGCCTGAGGGCTGAATCCCTTTGGCGAATTGCTGCTGCTGCTCAGCGGCCAGATTCTCGGCCGGCTTGATAGCCACCCTGGAGGCCTGAGCGGCAGGCGCAGCAGCCGGAGCCGTAGCCGGCTGGCTGGGCTGATTCTGCGACGAAGAATCCATGGAGGCGCTTTCCCGCGGCATCAGCAAGCTGTTGGGCAAGCTGGACGCCATGGTGGCGGCGGCCTGCAAGGCGCGCTGCGGCGGCTGGATATTGCTCTCGGCAGGGCGCGAGCTGTATTGCGGCTCGACCATGACAAAATTCTTCGCTTCAGCGTCGGCTGACTGTGCGGCAACTGGAGCCGGCGCTGGAGCCGTCACAGCAGCACGGAAGGGCTGAACAGCAGGCTTGGGCACGGTGGCGGCCCGGGCCTGTATAGCGCTCGCCGGACGCAATTTGAGGACAACCCGGTTGCCGGCGCGGACGAGTTGATAATCGCGCGCAGCCGCCAGGTCCACGACCAGGCGAGCCACCGGCGGATTGGCGCTGTTCTGCCCCAGGCGCACCGCCTTGATGCCGTCAGCGCCGACGGTAATGTGCCGGAAGTGGTTCACCACTGCGCCGGGAACATCCACCACCACGCGGTCCGGGTTAAGGACCATCATGGCGGTAGCCGTCAGCTTGGCGCTGCCCGTAATTGCGACGCTGATCCCGTCCCCGCTCTTGAACACGTCCATCTTTTGGATGAGTGGGTGCTCCGCTGCCATCGCGGGCGCTTGCGGCGCCGAAGTCTGGGCCGCAGCCAGCGACAACATCAGCAGGGGAATGATTGCCAGCAATTGCATTCGCCTCATTTGCGTCTCCCTCACGCCCGCGCCCGGCTCAGCCATCCACCTGCCAGCGGCGGCTGCCGGGTGGCGCGTGCAGTGCAATTCTTTTTTTTGGCGGGCAGATCTCCCGCCCGCTCTTTCCGGCTGCTTACACCGCCGGCACAAAAAGTTTCTTCACCACGTCGCGGGTGCTCTTGCGGCCCAGCACATCCTGCACGGTCTCCCGCAGCACCATGGAATCGTCGGTGATGCGGGCCACGAAGCCGTTAAAGATCGGGTCGTTCTCCCGCAGGAAATAAGCCTTGTTGGCGGCGTTGACCACCACCGCGATCATGCCGTCATGGGAGCGGACAATGCCGCGCAGGCTGATAGAATCGGCTGCCAGACAGCGCTTGCCCCCGCTGCATCCGGCGCCGCCTCCGCCCACGCGGGTCACTACCGGGCTCAGAAACGGGTCCCGCCGGTTGGCGTCGCGCTTGGCGGATTGCGACATGTGCTCTTCGCCCGCCACCGTGCCCACTGCATCCTTGGGCAGCAGCTTGTTGGCATCGGGCACGGAAGCCGCCGGCGCACCAGCCGGGCTGGCCGCGCTCGCCGCCGCCGAGCCAACCACGCCTTGCTGGGCGTTCCACGTCTTCTGCGCTGTGTTCACATTGTTCCGGGCGTTCTGAATAATCCGCGGTGACTGTGCCCATACCGCGGCCGCCCCCAGCAGTACCATCGCCATGATTGCTGTTCGCCTCATATCCGCTCCTAGTGGCGCACCGCCGCCGGCCGTACCCCGGGCTTGCCTGGCTCAACTTGCTGGTCGTGGCTGAAGAATGTGGTAGCCATACAGGTAGCGACCACGCTCTCGCCCGGCGCGTACTGGTAGTTATGCTTGGCCTTGGCGTCGGCTGGCTTGCTGACGGAAGCCATCTGCAGGCTGGAAATGTTGATAATGCGTTCCAGGTGGGCGACGCGGTCAAAGAAGTTGAGTATCGAGTAATAGGGCCCGTCCAGCTCGATTTCAAAGGGCACTTCGGTGTAAAACTCACGGGTGCTGGTGGGCGCCGACGTGTAGCGGCGGATCTCCACACCCGACTTCTCTGCTTCGCCCTGCATCATGCGCATAAACTTGTCGGCCTGTTTTTCGTCCGGCACGATGCGCTCCTGGATGGCCAGCTGCAGCTTCAGGTTCTCGATCTGCTGCTCAATCTGCACCAGCTTGGGGCGGTAGCGCTCCAGTTCGGCGTTCTCCGAATTCTTGGTCGCCAGCTTCTGGGCGTCCTCGTCGTTGGCCGTGCTCATACTGCGGAACACGCCAAAGTAAGCGGCCAGGGTGAGCAGCGCCGCCATACCGGCAATCACCGCCCACTGTTTTGCTTCCGGCAAGTCAGTCAGGTTCGCCATAATCGCGCCTTTTAGCTCTTCGCCTTTTGGCAAGTAATCGTGAAGATGAAGGCCTGCATGTTCTTCACCTGCTCGTCCTGATAGCTTTCCTTCATCTCCACGGTCTTGAAATAGCCCGTTTTTTGCAGGTTGGTGATCAGGTTGGCCACCGCATTCTCGCTCAGCGCCCGGCCCTCAATGTCAATGCTGCTGCCCTGATCCCGCACCACGCTCAGCCACACCGCCTCGGTGTTATCCACCGTGCCGCCCAGGGTGGCCATGAGCTTCACCGGGCCGAACTGCTGCGAACGCAGCTCGTCAATTACATCCACCCGGCGCTTGTACTGCTGCATCTGCTTTTCCCGCTCCAGGTACTTGGCCTTGACCTCGGAGAGCTCGCGGTTCTTGCGTTCCGCCTGCACCAACTGCGTGGCCAGGCGCGCCTTCTCCGCGTTCAGGTGGTACCAGTAGCCGAAGTTCATGCCGGCCGCCAGTGCGAACACCAGCAGCACCTTCATCACCACGCTCACGCCGGCGCCGGGAACCACCGCCGCCAGGCTGGGACCGCGCTTGCTTTTCGATTTAGGAACACCCAGCAGGTTGATGCGGATCATAGGTCGTCAAAACTCCTCAGGGCCAGCCCTACCGCCACCGCCAGCTGCCCGGCGTTCTGTTCCACCAGCTCCATACCCGGGCCCATGGGCGGAAGAACCTTCTGGAAAGGATTCAGCTCCTCCACGGGAAGCGAGAACTCCTGCCGCAGCGACTCGATCAGTCCGGGAACCTTGCAGGAGCCTCCGGCCAGATAAATCTTCTCGATGTGCTCGCCTGCCGCTGTGGCGCGGAAGAAGTCGAATGTCTTCTGGATTTCCAGCACGATGATTTCCGTCACCTGCTGCAGGATGGGCAGCTTGGCATCCTCGCTCACCGTGCCCACCTTCTTGCCCAGCTTGAGTGCCTCCGCGTCGTCGAAGCTGAGGTCCAGTTCCTTCTGCAGGGAATCTGTGTACTGGTGCCCGCCCACGCTGACGTCGCGGGTAAACAGCGGCACCGTGCCCTTGACGATGTTGATGTTCATCACGCTGGCGCCCAGGTTGAGCAGGGCCACGGTGGAGTTGGGCGCGGGCTCGTAGTTGTACTCGTAGCAGTTCTGCAGCGCGAAGGCATCAATGTCCACAATGGCCGGCGACTTGCCCGCCATGGAGAGCACGTTGGTGTAGTTGAGAATCTTGTCTTTCTTCACCGCCACCAGCAGCACATCCATGGTGGGGCTGGAGGGATCCTCGGAGAGGATCTGGTAGTCAATGCTGACGTCGGCAATGTCGAAGGGAATGGCTTGCGCGGCTTCCTTCTGAATGGTCTCCGCCAGCTCCTGGTCGCTCATCATGGGCAGCGGAATCTTCTTCACGATCACCGAGTGGCCGCTCACCGAGGTGGCCACCGCCCGCGACTTGATTTCATTTTCCGTGAACAGCTTGGAAATGGCGCTGGAAACGGTGCCGCTGTCCACGATCATGGAATCCACCACGATATCGGCGGGCAGGGCTTCCAGGCCGACGTGGGCCACTTCAATGCCCTTGCGTCCGCGCTTGAGTTCCACCGCCTTGATGCTG
>DASSQB010000134.1:0-6740 GCA_035702725.1 Terriglobales bacterium
TGGCGAGTTCGCCAACCGGAACTGCGCCTGGCTGCTCAGGCCGCGGTGAATGGCGTTGCCGGCTTGGGCGCCTGGCTGCTGTTGCCGCCTTCCCAGCGCGCCCTGGCCGGGCCGCTGAGCGCCAGCGCCATCGAGATGTACGAAACCTGTCCCCTGAAATTCAAAATCTATAAGGACTGGAACATCCCAGGCGACATTTCCGCCGCCCTGCAGTTCGGCTCCGCCATGCACCTGGCCCTGGGCAACTACTTTGAAGCCATCCGCGTGGGCCGTCCGCGCACGCCCGAGCAACTGCTCGAAGTTTTCGAAAATGCCCTCGCCGAGCTTCCTTTCGATGACCAGCACCAGCGCGAGCTTTACCTGAAGCTCGGCCGCGAGCAGCTCTCCGCCTTTTACGACAGCACGGCGGCCGCTCCGGTTCCGCAGGTTCTCTCCACGGAGAAGACGTTTCAGTTCTCAGTACAGGGCATGCTGGTGAAGGGCCGCATTGACCGTCTCGACCGCATTGACGGCCAGCGTGTCACCATCGTGGACTACAAGACCGGCACCCCGAAGACCGATGCGGATGCCCGCCGCAGCCTGCAGCTTTCCATCTATGCCTTGGCCGCGCGCGAGCTCTGGGGCTACGTGCCCGAACGCCTGGTGTTCTACAACCTGGAATCCTCCGACGAAGTTTCCGCCTCGCGCGACGAAAGGGAACTGAGCGCGGCTCAGGAGCGCATTGCCGAGGTGGCGCGAAAAATGGCCGCCGGACAATTCGAACCCAACCCCGGCTTCCATTGCCGCTCCTGCCAGTTCCGCGCCCTGTGCCCGGCCACCGAGGAGCAGTTGTACACGGTGGAACTGGCCACTGCCTCCCAAGGCTAAAGTTCCCTTCGGTCACCAAAAAACGTTCTGTTATCCCGAAAAAACCTTCTGTCATCGCGAGCAACAACTTCTTTCATCCCTAAAAACCTCTGTCATCCCGAGCGGAGCAGGTGGATTCGCTTGCGAATCTACCTGCGTAGCCGAGGGACCCCTGCGCTATTCGCATTGCTGCGGTGGTTTGAGGGAGTTCTTACCGCAGACGCCCGGATCTACGGCCTCAAAACACCCCCCTCTGCGCCGTCTGCGTTAATCTTTCAAGCGGCGTCTGCGATAATCGTTCCTTGGCCTCGCCGCCCAATTCGTTGCCTGAAATCCAGCCACCACAGATTCCCTCGCCTTCAGGGGTGCCGCCGATGGAGAACCCCCCATGGACCGGCTGGGATGTTGTCCGCATCACCGTCGTCGGAATCTTTGTCATCGCCCTCTTTGGTATCGTTTCGCTGTGGATCGCCTCCGCCAGCCGCCTGTTTCGCGGCATGTCGCCGGCGCAACTGGCGCGCGACCCTCTGCTCCTCATCCCCGCCCAGTTTGCCGCCTACCTGGTGCTGGTGCTTTTCATGTACGCCGTGGTACGCCGTGAGCGCGGCTACCGGTTCCTTGCCGCTGTGCGCTGGAATTGGCCGGAGGGCAGCTGGATCGGCTTCGTGGCCCTGGGCGCTATCGTCGCCATTGGTGGCCAATTGCTCTCCGCCCTCCTTCCCATTCCCAAGTCTCTGCCCATTGACCAGTATTTCCATAGTCCAGCCGATGCCTGGATGATGGCCATCTTCGGCGTCACCGTGGCCCCATTCGTCGAGGAACTGTTTTTTCGCGGATTTCTCTACCCCGTGCTGGCGCGCTGGCTGGGGGTTGGACTGGGCATCGTGCTCACCGCCATTCCTTTTGCCCTGCTGCATTCCGCGCAACTGGGCAACGCCTGGGGCCCGCTGGTCGTGCTCTTCGTGGTGGGCGTGGTCCTCACTGCCGTGCGTGCCGTCACCAAGTCCGTGGCTTCCAGCATGCTGGTACACATCGGCTACAACCTGACCCTCTTCAGCCTGCTCTTCGTGGCCAGCGGCCACTTCCATCACCTGGAAAAAGTCGGTGGCTAGGAATCCAGGCACGTGATTTCAGAAGTGTGCGGCTTATCCGATCCATAAACGCCTCCTCTCCCGATGGTCATCCTGAGGCAGCGCGAGCCGCGCTTGCGCGGTGAGCGCAACGAAGGACCTGCTTTTCTGCATCAGCCGCGAAGCGGCGAAAGAATGTAGCCCACGGCGTAAGCCGCGGGGACAAATCGAGCCCCAGCGGGGCGAAAGGACGCCTACACAAAAGCCAGCCGGCCTGAACCGCAAACGGAATCTGTTGCGAAGCGGCTCCTACCCGGATACTTCTCGCCCCCGCGACGTCACCGTGCTCTCCTCCAGCAACTTCACCAGGGCATGCAGGGTCTGATTCACGGGCGTGGCCACGCCCAGTTCTTTCCCTCGTCGAGCAATGTAGCCGTTGAGAGAATCAATTTCCGTTGGCTTCCCGCGCACAATATCTTGCGCCGTGGAGGAAGTCGCCCTAGCCATCGCGTCTCCCAGCTTCGAGCCCGCAGCCTGCATGTCCACATCGTTCACGGGAACGCCTGCCGCGCGTGCCACGGCCACCGCTTCCGTAATGGCCTGCTTCATGACCTGGTGTACGAGCGTGCTGTGCGCAATGGCGCCATAATTGGCCCGCGCCAGCGCCGAAATGGCGTTAAAAGCGCAGTTCATTACCATCTTGGTCCATTGCTCGACTTCAATCTGACCGGAAACCCGGCAGGGCACGCCTGCGTGTTCGAACAACCCGGCAAGCGCTTGCACTTTAGCCAACCGCACCGGATCCATCTCCTCGGCCAGGATCAAGTCGCCGCGCCCAGAGTGCTTCACTTGTGCCGGGCCGGTCATTTCCGCCGCTACATAAACCACGCCGCGGACAGCCTCAATCCCGCTGGCCGAGCGAATGCGCTCCACGTTGTCCACCCCGTTCTGCAGGCTGATGACCAGAGCGCCCGGAGCCAGATGCGGCCGCAGTTGCAGGGCTGCGCTCTCCGTATCTACAGTTTTTACGCAGAAAAGAACAAACTGCGCGCTTCTCACCGTCCCCAAATCTGCCGACGCCACCACCGGCACTCGGCCCTGAAAGTGCACCGCGTCAATGAACAATCCATCTCGCTGGATCGCCTCCGCGCGCTGCGGCCGCGCAATCAAGGTGACCGGCGTTCCCCCGCGCGCCAACATGCCGCCAAAGTAACAGCCCACCGCTCCCGCTCCCAACACCGCTACCGGTGGTTGCTCGTGCATTGCCTGTTTCTCTCCTCGTCTGCGCCGTGCCGCTTTCCTGCTAACTTTTTGCCGTGCTATGGTAAAGGTTTATGTCCCCTGAGCGCGCCAAACTTTTGCAGGTGCTGGCGGAGAAGTCTTTCCGCCTGGGCCGGTTCAAGCTCTCCTCCGGCGGCACCAGCGACTATTACATTGATTGCCGCATCACCACCCTGGATGCGCAAGGTTCGCGTCTCACCGGTGAAGTGTTCTGGGAGGAAATTCAGGCCCGCGGCTGGCGGCCGCAGGCCATCGGTGGCCTGACCATGGGCGCCGATCCCATCGTCAGCGCGGTGGCGGTCGTCAGTGGGCAGGTGCACGGTTTCCTGGTGCGCAAGGCGGAAAAGCAGCATGGTACCGGGCAGCGCATCGAAGGCTTCCGGCAGAAGGGCGCGCGCGTCGTGATTGTGGACGACGTCTGCACCACCGGCGCTTCCACCATTCAGGCCATCGAGGCCGCGCGCGAGTTCGGCTTTGAGGTGATGGGTGTGATGTGCCTGGTGGAGCGCGAGGAAGCCGACGGCCGCGCCAATGTCGAAAAGGCAGCGGCCCCCGCGCCCTTTGTGGCCCTGTTCACCGCCAACGACATCCGCCGCCAGCACGTGAAGAGTGCGTAGGGACAGCCGCCCTCGGCTGTCCAGCCGGGCGCAGCCCGGCAGATTTTTCAGCTGAGCTGCGCTCACCCGCACAGGCGAGGGCGCCGGTGCCTACGGAATCTGAGAACTGAGAACTGAGAACTGATGGTAAAGACTCTCGAATGGACCGACTCTGGCGTTCGCTTCATTGACCAGCGCAAGCTGCCCACGGAAGAAACCTACGTTACCTGCGCCACCTACGAAGAGGTCGCGGACGCCATCCGCAACATGACCGTTCGGGGCGCGCCCGCCATCGGTGTGGCCGCCGCCATGGGCATCGCTTTGGGCACACGCGACGCCGAGGCCGGGCACGTCTCTGAACTCCGCCGCGCCTTCGACGAAATTTGCGAAGTCATGGGCGAAACCCGCCCCACCGCCGTCAATCTCTTCTGGGCCATCCGCCGCATGCAGCAAAAATTTGAAGCCTGCGCCGAGCTGCCCGTGGACCAGATCCGCCAGGCGCTGATCACCGAAGCGCAGCGCATGTATGTGGAAGACATCGCCGCCAACGAAGCCATGGGCCGCCATGGCGCAACCCTTATGCCCTCGAGCGGCGGCGTCCTCACCCACTGCAATGCCGGCGCCCTCGCCACCTGCGGCTACGGTACCGCTCTTGGCGTCATCCGTGCCGCGGTCGAGGCGGGCAAGAAGCTTCACGTCTATGCCGACGAAACCCGGCCCTTCCTGCAAGGCTCGCGCCTTACCGCCTGGGAACTGATGAAGGACGGCATCCCCACCACCGTCATTTCCGACAACATGGCTGGCGCCATGATGAAGCAGGGCAAAATCGGCGCCGTGGTCGTGGGCGCTGACCGCATTGCTGCCAACGGCGACGTGGCCAACAAGATCGGCACCTACACCGTCGCCGTTCTGGCCAAAGAGCACAGCATCCCCTTCTACGTGGCCGCGCCCTTCTCCACCGTGGACCTGGAAACCCCTGATGGCAGCAAGATTCCTATCGAGCAGCGCTCCACCCGCGAGGTAACTCACATTGCCGGCAAGGCCATTGCACCCGATGGCGTCAAGGTCGAGAACCCCGCCTTCGACGTAACCCCTGCCAAGTACGTGGCCGCCATCATCACCGAGCGCGGAATTGCCCGCGCACCCTACGAGCAGTCCCTGCGCCAGTTGGCCGAAACCGTCGTCGCCGCCGACTAGCAAGCATTCAAGTCAACAGCAAATAATTCCTGAGTGTCATCCCGAGCGAACGCGACCCGAGCTTGCGAGGGAAGCTCGAGTCGAGGGACTTGCGTTTCGAACGTAGGCTCGCCCTTCGGCCTCTCGCAGTTTGTGTCCCAAGGTGAGGCGTCATGCTGAGACGCTTTAGCGCTGAAGCATCTCGCACGCACTGCCAATCACACTCAATGATTGACATCCTGAACGCAGCGAAGAGCCTGCCCTGAGCGAAGCCGAAGAAATCTGCTTTTTCCAACCGTCCCCCACTCATCGTTTCCAACCAAAGCTTCTTTATGCCGGTCCGGACGCCTTCGCCCCCGCGTCACCTGTTGGTGTTTCTGAGAGGCGGAACTTTTCCCGCCCCACTCACGTACAATCAATCAGGAGACGTTCCCATGCTTACCTTCCTCCTCTGGTGCCTGCTTTTCGTTCTGTGCTGGCCCCTGGCCCTGCTTGCCCTTATCCTCTATCCCATCGTTTGGCTTATCCTTTTGCCCTTCCGTATCGTGGGCATCGCGGTGGAGGGAGTGCTCGGCTTCATCTGGGCCATTTTTACGCTTCCCATGCGCCTGCTCAGCCCCCGCCGGGTTTAAGCGCCTCGAGTTTGGAACCGAAGGCCCTTTTTGTGCATCCAATGTGTCAGCCATTCTGAAAAAACCAGATTTGGTTGGCGGAGGGCCCTGTGTTTGTAAATCATAGAAAAAAGGGCAGTAATAAGGTTTCCCAAAGAGGCAGCAAGCGCCTCCCGGTGCAGTCGGAGAGTGCGCCGCCGGTAGTCGCAACGCAACCTGTACCCCAGCAGCCCAGCCCTGACTTCGAGCGCGAACTGCAGGACCACTTCGCGGCCGAAGATCGCAAGAAGGTGGAGGAGGCGACGGAGAATATTTTCGGCTCGCTCCTGGCGCGCCATGGCTGGGCGCGCAATGAGCGCGGCCAAGTCGAGTACGTCGGTGGCGAAGGCCTCTGACGCGCAGCTAGAAATTTGCAACTCAAGCCCGGCATCCTGCCCGGCTTGTTATGGGGATGTGCCTAGTTCCATACAGGCACGCCTTTGTCGTCGCGCAGCACGTAGGCATCGCTGCCCTTGTCAATTTCGCGCGCCAGGATGACAGAAACTCCGTTGTCCGTGGCGGGCGAGCCGATGACCTCGACCTCATCTCCGGCCTTGAGCTCAATGCCCACGTCCTTGATGAAATGTTCCGGACACAGGTATACGTTAACCGTGTCGCTGGCAGTCTTCAGGACCAGGTGCATGAGCGCGCTGCGGCCCTGGCCTTCCAGTTTCATTTCCTGAACAGTACCTTTAATCTTCTTCTCCGCTTTCAGATCGTACTTGACGCCGGAAGTTTTCGCTGGCGCATGCCGGGTCTGCGCTGTTGCCAGGCCGCACATGCCCAGCAGAGTGAGGCATACGGCTGCGGCTTTAATAAGGTCCGCGCGCTTTGCTTTGAACATAGCCCCTCCCCGTGGATCGGCGGGAGCCAGAGCGGGAATTTTGGGTTCGGCCTAAGGAAGCAGGACAGGCTCCGCCTCTCCTGAAGGCCCGAAATCGCGCCCACAATACCACTTTTTGCCCGGGCGGGGGCGAACAATTTTCCTACTGGGGCGCGCTGTACCCTTTTTCCGTCAGGCGCTTCTGCAGTTCTTCGTGCATGCGGTCGCCCAGCCGCTCGCCCCAGGCGCGCCCGGCTTCTACCGATTCGCGCTGGATTTCCGGCAACGTGGTGCTGAT
>DASSQB010000135.1:0-3238 GCA_035702725.1 Terriglobales bacterium
GATTGTTCGCATCGGCAAAACCGTGGTGTACGACCAGAACGGGCCCCGGGGGTTACTGGAGGGCAAACACGTTGTTGTAATCAGCTCACGCGGCGGCAGCTACCGGCCCGCCTCGCGCCGCGCCCAGATGGATTTCCTCGAACCTTATCTGCGGGCCATTCTCGGCTTCATTGGATTAACCAACATCACCTTCATCCGCGCTGAAAATCAGTACCGCCCCGACCAGGCGCCTGCGGGTAAAGCCGCAGCGTTGCAGCAGGTGACGCAGACAGTCGGCGAAATTGCCGCAGCTCGACGGCGGAACTCGGTCAATGACAAATAGATAACTCATTAAGGAGAAAGCCATGCAAACGATGAATGAGCTGGCCGCACCAGGTCGCAAGCGTGCCGGAGCGGTTTTGATCACGATACTGGGAGTGTTGTTGTTGGGCAGCGCGGCTGCCAAGTTTGCACACGTGGCGCCGGTTGTAGCCCAGCTTGCCGCCAGCGGCTTTGCCGGCAGCAAACTGACATTCGTTGCCCTGCTGGAAGCCCTAAGCGCGTTGCTTTTTCTTATTCCCGCGACGCGCTCCGCCGGGCTGTTGCTTTTATCGGCGTTTCTGGGCGGAGCCATCGCTACCCATCTTCAGCATTCCGACTCCATCTTCGTGCCATCGGCGGTATTGGTGCTCGCGTGGCTCGGCGCCTGGTTACGGAATCCTGAAATTCTGTGGAGCTGGCGGGCAGGTACTCGTCAGGCAAAGCCTCAGATTAGCAGCCGAAACATCGCCCAGGGCGCCTGATTCTCGGGTGGCCTCGCGTCATCGGCGACAGCAAGCGCATTTTGTGCGCAGAAAAGGAAAATTTACGATGAAGAAATTTTGGCAACTCTCCCATTGGATCACACGGATTATTCTGCTCTTGCCGGCTGCGGTCTTCCTGATGATCGGGATCCGCAACCTGTCTCACTTGACGGCAGCGACCGGCGCGCGCGGAATAACCTTTGCATCCGGGATGGGCATGACAGTGGGACGCGTAGGGTTTGGGGGCTTCCCGCTGGCGTGCGGCCTGTTTGTGCTGGGCTGCCTGTTTTCGGAGGACCGGCTGTTGACCGCGCTTGCCTTTGTGGCGACGCTCGACTCGGTAGTGCTGGTGGTAAGGATTGCCAGCATGTTTGCCGATGCATCGGTTCAGCAAAACCTGGGACTGGTCCGAGCTGAGATATTTCTGCTGCTCCTGGCCGCTACCGGCTTCCTCATCGAGTTTGGCCGAAGGCGGCGGGCGATTGGGTAGCAGGCTTGGGGGCAGCATTGCGGCGGTTCAGCGCGAGGGAGGGGCGCTCGGCTAGAAGGCAGTGACGGTGGCGGGGACGTTCAGCTGAGTTCCGTTTCGCTGCAAAAGCAGGTGACGGACTTCGCCAGGCTTGCCGTGGAGCGCTGCGTAGATGGCGCCCCAACTGGCGTGCCTGGTTTCCAGCGCGTCAATGCGGAGCAGTTTGTCGCCCGGCTGAACGTTCGGAACTGTTGGCTTTCCCGCCTTGGTAGCCACCGAGGCCACGATGTAGTCGCCGCCCTTGGCTTGCAACGTGAGGCCAACCTGGTCGAGATGGTGAGAATCGGGAGCGGACTGGGTGAGCCAGTACATGGTGCGGTGGGGATAATCAATCGTGAGCCGGAAGCGCTTCAGGACGTTACCGCCCAGCCATCCGATCACGGGAAGCGCATTCTTGGTGGAGTACCAGTCGAACAGGTCGAGCTTTCCTGAAACCGGCGGGCCGGGTCCGGCCGCGAGGGCGCCAACGTCTTTCAAGCTCAAGGAGCCAATCCTCATGTCCGCAATTCGTAACAGGATACCCGACGATTCCCAGCCGTTGCCCGCCATCATCATGTTGCTCGGCCCGACAGCGCCGACTCCGCGCTCCCAATCGGGATGCGCGGCGAGCCAGACTTTGGCTGTGGATTGGCGAACCCAGGTGTAGGCGGACCCGTTGTCAATCGTGATGGGATAGGTGTGGCCGTTGATGGAAACATCCACGGCGATGAGGCCGGTCTCTTTGTTTATGTGGAAAGGAACGGGGATGCCCTCGGGCTTGAGCGTTCCGGAAGCGGCAAAGGTAAGCGTCTGCTTCCGATAGTCAATCACAACCACATAGTTCTGCATAACGCCCGCGGGTAAGACCGCCTCGACCTTCAGATCAGATCCGACGGAGTGCGGAGGACTGGGGTCGCTGGTCACCTGGGCAGCGGGCACGCGCACGGAGATCGTCCCGACATGAAAAGTAAGCGGCCGATTACGGTCAAGCTGCAGCTCTTTGAAGAGGGATTCCGTGAGAATTGTGGATGGACTGCCCATATCCACGAAAGCAAGAGCCCGGTGCAGGGAGCCATCGGGACGCACGAAGGCCAGCCGGGCGTAGACGCGGTTGCCGTCGAGAACAAAAGGAGTAGTGCCGGAGAAGGCGAAGGTGGTTGCGACAAGAACCGGGATGAAAAGCACTCTGGCCAGGATGCGTGGCATAAGCGAGTTTGCCTCGCCCTAATGGATAGCTCAGGGAGGAAGTAAAGGCACACAATTTTTTGGCGTCAGCACGAAAAAGCAGGTCCTTCGCTACGCTCAGGATTTCGGCAGCGGGCTCGAACGCCCGCTAAGCGCCTCAATTTCGACTCGGGCATGCGCCCTCGCTCAACATGACAGACACGGAAGTGAGCGGCAAAACACGAACGCGCCCAGACGTCAGCGAAGAGGGTCGCGGGTGAGGCGGCCCTCCACCAGGCGCCAGATGCCCAGAGGGTTGGAGTCCTGCAGCTCCTCCGGCAGGGCTTGCTGAGGGAAGCCCTGGAAGCAGACGGGGCGAGCAAAGCGCAGGATGGCCAGCGTGCCTACCGAGGTGGTACGGCTGTCGGAAGTGGCGGGATAAGGGCCGCCGTGGACCATGGCGTGGCAGACTTCCACTCCGGTGGGGAAGCCATTAAAGATGATGCGGCCGACCCTTGTTTCCAGAATCTGAACCAGGTCGCGGTAGTCGGAGAGGTCCTGCTCGGTGCCGTGGATGGTGGCGGTGAGGTGGCCTTCGAGGCTGCGCGCCAGTTGCAGCAACTGTTCGCGGGTGGAGTAGTTGATGAGCAGAGTGGAGGGACCGAATAATTCTTCGCCCAGGCTGGGATCGCCCAGGAATTTTTCAGCATCGGTCTGGAAGACCGTCGCAGCCGCGGCACATCCTCCGCCCTGGAGAGCCGGGCCCTCGGCCAGTTTCTGTGCC
>DASSQB010000136.1:0-3438 GCA_035702725.1 Terriglobales bacterium
GGGCGCCCGATGTGTCCTAGCGACTGCAGTCCAGCCGTGCTCAAGCGCCTGGCCGAGTACTGCGCCTTCCGTGCCGCCACACAAACCGCCTCAGCACCAGGGCCGGTCAGCCTCGAAGCCATGCTCCACCACAACCTGCGGGTGGAGTTTGGGGTGGAAAATCTCCAGCTCGAGCTGCCGCTGGAAAAACTGGTGATTGCCGACGGCCGCATGATGCCGCACGAATGGCTTGCGTCTGGCGAGCGCCTGGTGAAGACCGACGGCGCCAGCCATGGTGACGATCATCTTTTCCCTGGAGCCACCGACATCGCCTGGGACCTGGCCGGTGTGATCGCTGAGTGGAACCTGCAGCGCGGCCAGCAGGAATTCTTCCTGGGCGAATACCAGCGGCGCTCAGGCGACAAAGCCGCCAACCGCCTTTCCGCCTACCTGCTTGCCTACTCGGTGTTTCGCATGGCTTTTTGCCGCATGGGCGGGGCTGCCATGGCCGCCTGCGACGAATCCCCCCGTTTGCTGCGCGAGTACGGCCGGCACCGCAACCGGGTCGCGTCCTTACTTGGCTTGGGCGAGAGCGGGGCCCGACGCGCGCTCTCGCTGTCCGCCTTGCCCTCCGAGCAGGCGGCCTAGCGCCGCACTCAGCAGTTCGGGCTTGAAGCCGAACGGCCCCGGCTTGCTCTTGAAGACGATCCGCCCGGCGCTGTCAATCAAGTAAATGCGGTCAGGCCAGCCGGTGTAGGCTATTTCTGTTGTGTTATTGAAACCGTCCACTACTGCCGGGAACTTGATGCCCAGCTTGCGCACGCACGTGCCTGCGATTTCATCGCGCTCCTGCTCGCTGCGCGGGCTGCGGAATACAACCCCCTGCTTGATGTTGCTCTCCATCTGCCACACGTCGCTGGGGTGCGCCTCCAGAATGTACACCGCCAGAAACTGCGCCCGATCCTTATATTGCTCGTAAAGCTTGTTGAGGGCGGGAACCTCCCGCCGGAAAGGTGGTCAGGTGTAGCTGCCGAAAACCAGCACCACCGGCTCTTTGCCGCGAAAAGAGGAAAGTTGTACCGTTTCGCTTGTGTTTAGCGCGCCCAGGGAAAAGTCGGGCGCTGCCTGTCCCGGCTGCAGCACACCCGCGCGCGCTTGCGTCCACAAGGTTTCAAAGGGAATGACGAAGTAGGCTGCCACCGGCATTCTGGCCATCACCCGCCCGAACCTTTCCGGCGGCTGGTGCATGGCCCAGGCAATGAACCCCACAAATGCTACCCACAGCACCGCCAGCACAAAGGCGGCACGAAGCAAAACACTGCGCATGGCCGAAGATTTTAGCGCATTACTTGGGTGGTTAGAACTCGTTTCAAGGATGGGCTTCGGAAGGGCACGGCTTTTAGCCGCGCCGTCATGTTCCGCTCAAATCCGGGCTTTAGCCCGTGGGGGTCGCCTTCCTGCGAAACTTTGGGACCTGACTCCCGAAACTCGAAACCTGAAACTCTCCACAAAACTTTCCCGAACCCTCCCTACCCGGCTATCATCTTTACTTTGACCAAGGAGGCCACGATGAAGAAGCGTAAGCCCGATACAGTAGCCATCCACGGCAGCTCGGAGCCGGAGCACAAGAGCGGCCCTCTGGCCACTCCCATCTTCCAGACCTCCACCTTCAGTGTTGAGGATAACGACGAGCAGCTGCGCGTCACGCACAGCGACCGGTTCTACACCCGCTACGGCAATCCCACGCACACCGCGGCCGAGAAGACCGTCGCCGAACTGGAAGGCGCGGAAGCGGCGCTGCTGTTCGCCTCCGGCATGGCCGCCATCACTACCTCAGTGCTGGCCCTGGTGCGCTCAGGCGACCACGTCGTGGCCCAGGCCGACCTTTACGGCGGCGCCCTGAAATTTTTCTCCCAATGGCTGCCCAAGTTCGGAGTCGAAACCTCTTTCGTCGAGACCGCTCGCGCCGACGATTTCGCGCCCGTCATCCGCCCCAATACCCGCCTGATGTACCTGGAATCCCCCACCAACCCTACGCTGAAGCTGGTGGACATGCGGCGCGCGGTGGCCATTGCCAGGCAGCACGGCCTGACCACGCTCATGGACAATACCTTCGCCACGCCTGTGAATCAGCGCCCCATTGAATCCGGCGTGGATATCGTGCTTCACTCCGGCACCAAATACATGGGAGGCCACTCTGATCTCATCGCGGGCGTTGCCGCCGGTTCTGAGAAGCTTATGCAGCAGATCTGGGAAACGCGCACCACGCTGGGCGGCACCATGGACCCGCACGCCGCCTTCCTGCTCCTTCGCGGCTTGAAGACTCTGGTAGTGCGGGTCGAGCGCCACAACCACAACGCTCTGCGCATCGCCCAGTTCCTGGAGAAGCATCCCCGCGTGAAGCGCGTGAACTACCCCTTCCTGCCCACCCACCCGCAGCACGCGCTGGCTGCAAAGCAGATGAGCGGCGGCGGAGGCCTGCTCAGCTTTGAGGTAGACGGCACCGCCGAGGAGACGCGGCGTTTTACCGAGGCGCTGCGGATGTTTGCGCTGGCTCCCAGCCTGGGCGGCGTGGATTCGCTGGTTACTCTGCCGGTAGTGACTTCGCACGCTATGGTCAGCCCGGAGGAACGCAAGCGCATGGGCATCACCGATCAACTGGTGCGCCTCGCCATCGGCATCGAGAATGCCGACGATCTGATCGCCGACCTGGAGCAGGCGCTGACCGTCGTTTCCCCCGCCAAGGAGCACGCCCATGCCGATTAGCGAGCTGACTCACGCTACGCCCGCAACGGCGGCGAAGGTCGCCACCTTCGCCAAGCTTTTCGATCACTCCGTCATTCGCCCCGATGTGAAGCGGGAGGAAGTAGCCGCCGGAGCCGAAACTGCCGCCCGGCTTTGCGCCGCCACCCTCACCGTGCAGCCTCACTACATCCGTTTCGCCGCCCCATTCCTGAAAGGCACCGGCGTGCTTCTGGGTACGGTGGTAGGGTTTCCCCACGGCAACGAGACTCCTGCCATGAAGGAGTATCAGGCCAACACCGTGCTCGACCTGGGCGCAGAAGAAATAGACATGGTCATGAATATTCCCGCGCTCAAGAACCGCGAAAAAGATGTGTTCCTGGCCGACATTCAGGGCGTGGTCCGAGCCGCTGATGGCCGTATCGTTAAAGTGATTCTCGAGAACTGCTACCTCACTCAGGAAGAGAAGCGTCGCGCTTGCCAGTGGATTGCCGAGGCCGGCGCTCATTTTGTGAAAACAGCAACTGCCTACGCTGCCGGCGGCGCCACGGTCGAAGACGTCCGCCTGATGTACGAAGCGGTGGCCGGACGTTGCCAGGTAAAGGCTGCAGGTGGCGTGCGCCAGATTGGCGAAGTATTGGAATACTTGCGCGCCGGCGCTCGCCGTTTTGGTTCCACTCGCACCCAGCAGTTTGTGCAGGCATTTCGCGGGTTGCC
>DASSQB010000137.1:0-13824 GCA_035702725.1 Terriglobales bacterium
GGCACTCTCGCGTGTTTTTTTTTGCAAAATTTTTTTCACAGCTTCGGAAATGTGTGTATTCTGCGCTTGCAAGCGCATCTCATGAGAAAGCCCGAGGAGGAAGCCATAGAAATTGGCCAGCACCCCAGCCCGCTGTAGCCAGGACTTCATTGCAGCGGCCCCCCAGCCGCTCATCGCCAAAAAGAAAGCTTCCTCGAAGCTCGGGCTGTGGCCCTTGGTAGCGGCCACTTTCTTCATGGTCTCCGGCGGCACCTACGGCACGGAAGACATCGTGCACGGGGCCGGTTATGGCGCCGCCATCCTCATCCTGCTGGTCACACCCATGCTCTGGAGCCTGCCCACTGCGCTCATGCTGGGCGAGCTCTCCAGTTCCATTCCCGCGGAAGGCGGCTACTACGCCTGGGTGCGGCGCGCCATGGGCAATTTCTGGGGATTTCAGGAAGCCTGGCTCTCCCTGGTGGCCTCGATTTTTGACATGGCCATCTACCCCACCCTGTTCGTCGCCTACCTCGACCGCCTCTTTCCCTGGTTTCAGGAAGGGCACCGTGGCGTAATGGTGGGCGTGGCGGTAGTCGCCGTATGCGCGCTGCTGAACATCGCGGGGGTGCAGGTGGTGGGCACCACCTCGCTCTGGCTGTTCTTCCTGCTCTCGGCGCCGTTTGTGCTAATCGTCGTGCTGGCGCCATTGCACCACGGAGCCCTGGCGACGGCCAGCGCGCCCAGCGGGTCCACCGTCGGCATTGTGGGCGGCTTGCTCATCGCCATGTGGAACTACATGGGCTGGGACAACGCCACCACGGTGGCCACCGAGGTTTACCGCCCGCAGCGGACTTACCCGCGCGCCCTGCTGGCGGCGGTGACCATCGTGGCACTCAGCTACATCCTGCCCGTGCTGGCGGCGTGGACCACGGCTCTGCCAGCTGCGGCTTTTGAAACCGGCTCGTGGGCTGACATCGCCCGCATGGTGGGCGGCAACTGGCTGCGTGTGGCCCTGGTGCTGGGCGGCATGATGTCCGGATTCGGCATGTTCAACGCCCTGGTGATGAGCTACTCCCGCCTGCCTCTTGCCATGGCCCAGGACGGCATGCTGCCGCGCGTCTTTGCCCGGCTGCATCCGAAAACGCGGGCGCCCTACGTCGCCATCCTGGTATGCGCGGTGGGCTGGGCCCTCTGCCTGGGGCTCGGTTTCGAGCGCCTGGTCACCATTGACATCGTGATCTACGGCCTCAGCCTGGCACTCGAGTTTGTAGCCCTGCTGGTTCTCCGCATCCGCGAACCCAAACTGCGGCGGCCGTTCCGTGTGCCCGGCGGCATGTTTGGCGCTGCCATGGTGGGAGTCTTCCCCGTGCTGCTGCTGGGCTTTGCCCTGGTTCACAGCGAAGGCGAGCAGATTCTCGGCATGAGCTCGCTGGTATTCGCGCTGCTGCTGATCGGCGCCGGCCTGGTGGCCTACGGCTTAATGGAAATCCTGCGCCACTCCGGGCTGCTCGCCCCCGCGCCCGAGACCTAGCCTCCACCACAAAGGACACGAAGTACCACGAAGGATTTTTAGGATTAATCGTGCGGATTTGTAATTGAGTAATTTGTAATTTGGTAAGTGAAACCTACTGGTCTCCAGTTCGTTGCCGTTGTACAAAGCAGGAACCCACAGGGGCTTGCAGCGACTCGCAAATTGCCAATTACAAATTACTAACTTACAAATCCTTCGTGGTACTTGGTGTCCTTTGTGGTGAAGGGTTTGTGGTTAAATTGAGCGGTAAGCGGGCGTGCGAGCCCGCTGGCGAAATCCTGAGCGAAGCGAAGGATCTACGATGGCCAGCAAGCGCAAAGGCCGCGGGGCGTACATGATTTCGGCAGTCGCCGAAATGTATGGCATCCATCCGCAAACCCTCCGCCTGTATGAGCGCGAGGGCCTCCTTAAACCCTCGCGTACCGAAGGCAACACCCGCCTCTACACGGACGAAGATTTGCAGCGGCTGGAGTTCATCCTCTCCCTGGCTCGCGACCTCGGGGTGAACATCTCCGGCATCGCCATCATTTTGCAGATGCGCGAGCGGATGGAGGAAATGCAGCGGCAAATCCAAGAATTCGTTACTTATATTCAGCAGGAAGTGCTGAACCGGGCCACCGCTGCTGCCGATCCCTCCAAGGGAGCTATTGTGCCCATCCACCGCCCGGTGCCGCCCAGTCCCCTCCGTAAAAAATAGCCCTAAGCCACTTCCTCTTCAGCAGTTTCCGGCTTCCCCGGAGGAAGATCACGGCCGTTGATAGTGACGATCGCCGGAGGCGATGTGGCGGAGTCGTTTCTTTCCTCCAGCGACACAAACACGGGGATGCGCGGTTTGTCGGTGCGGGGGTGAATCCGCATTTTGCGCCGCAACCGGCCTTGCGCCTCCTCCAGGCTGGTGCGGGCTCGGGTGAACCCCTCGCGGGCAGCATCCCTGCCCTGATGCTCAACTGCCCACAATCTCTCGAACAGATTCATGGCTCTCTCCAGAAACTTCGCCGAAACCTGGGATGCAAGCCTGCCGCTTACGGAAACTGCCTCTGCTGGCCAGAGTAGAAGCAGAGCAGCGCCGCACACCACGCGAAATTTGAATATTATGTGTAGCGCGGAACGCCGCTCACATTCAACGCTGGACGGAGTTGCTGGACGCTAACGCACTGCCATGCTGCCCTTTAAGCTGGTTTACAGTGATGGGTACTACCTCCCGATCGGGGACCACGTGTTCCCAGCAGAGAAGTACCGGCTAATCAAGGAGCGTTTGCTTGCCCACCACGTAGCTGAACCCTCCGACTTCCTGATCCCCAAGCCTGCCGCCGATGAGGACATTCTGCTGGTGCATACACCCGAGTACGTGCACAAGCTGAAGACGGGCACGCTTTCTGCGCGCGAGGAACTCACGCTGGAGGTGCCCTACTCGGGCGAACTGGTGCGGGCGTTCTGGCTGGCAGCAGGCGGTTCCATCCTGGCTGCGGAGCACGCGGTGGCTGAGAAGTGCGCTGTCAACATCGGCGGCGGCTTCCACCATGCCTTTCCCGACCACGGCGAGGGCTTTTGCATGATCCACGACGTGGCCGTGGCCATTCGGCACCTGCAAAAGGCGGGCAAGATCGCCCGCGCCATGACGGTGGATTGCGATGTCCACCAGGGCAATGGCACCGCCGCCATTTTCGGCCGGGGGCACGCTGCGGCCCAGCCTCTGCCCTCCTGGTCGGCCGCCATGTTCGGCTTGCCGTCCGAGGAGATTCCGCATCCGGAAGCTCCCGAGGGCAGCGTGTTTACGATTTCCCTGCACCAGGAGCACAACTACCCGGCGCTGAAGCCGCCCTCGTCCATAGACGTCAACCTGCCCGACGGCATCGGCGACGACGAGTACCTGGCCTGGCTTGACAATGCCCTCAGTTCCGGCCTGCGCCAGTTCGACCCTGACCTGATCTGTTATGTGGCCGGCGCTGACCCCTACGCCGAAGATCAGCTGGGTGGGCTCAAGCTGACCATTGATGGCTTAAAGAAACGCGACCAGTTGGTGTTCAGGGTGGCGCACGCCCGCAATATTCCCGTGATGGTGACCTTTGCCGGCGGCTACGCGTGGCGCGTGCAGGACACAGTGGCCATTCACTGCAACACCGTCGTGGCGGCGAAGGAGGAGTTTGGCTGACTTGAAACCGGATAAATGCGTAATAGTGCAGTTTGAACCTGATCCCCTCTGGAACCGGCACGCCGAATGTGCCATCCTGTGGTCATGAAATCGAAGAACATGAAAGACTTGGAGAAACATTGGGCAGAACACACCAGGAAACCAGGCGCCCAGCAAGGTCGCATCCCTAAGAAAGGTGATCGCGTGGGGGCGAATGGCCGCACGGGTGTGTTTGCCGTCGTAGAGGTTCGTCGCATTCCTAAAGTGGTTGACCTTCAATCGCTCAAGGGCGGACCCGTGGAGAAAGCCATCCCCTGGACCGCCCTGATTTTCATGGACAAGGAAGGCGCGAGCCAAGGCGCTACCCCGACCGTGAAAGAGGCCACCGAGGAATAAGCAGGCTCTCCTTTAAGCCAGGCAGGGTGGCCCTTTTGCTTTTCAATCGGCAATCGAAAATCTACAATCGTCAATTCCCATGCGCCTCCGTCTGCTGCGTCACGCCACGCTGATTGTGGAGTTTGCTGGCCGCAAGTTGCTGATTGATCCCATGCTCAGCATGCCCGGGGCCATGCCTGCCATTGAAAACTCCCCTAATCCGAGGCCGAACCCGCTGGTGCCGCTGCCTGCCACCATCCAGGAAATTGCCCAGGACCTGGACGCGGTGCTGGTCACTCATACCCACCGCGACCACTGGGACGACGCCGCGGCACGCGAACTTCCCAAGGAGGTTCCCCTCCTGTGCCAGCCGGAAGATGAGCAGAAGCTGCGCGGTCAGGGCTTTGCTCGCGTCCAGCCGCTGCAGACCGGCTTGATCTGGAACGCGCTGGAGGTGACCCGTACCGGCGGGCAGCATGGCACCGGCGAAATCGGCAGAAAAATGGCGCCTGTTTCCGGCTTCATACTGCGCGGGCCGGGGGAGGACCCGCTTTACATTGCCGGTGACACCATCTGGTGCGCGGAGGTGCAGCAGGCCATCCAGCAATTCCGCCCGGCGGCCATCGTGGTCAACGCCGGCGCGGCCCGGTTCCTGGAAGGCGACCCCATCACCATGACCGCTGCCGACGTCATCTCCGTATGCCGCGCTGCAGCGCCAGCCAAGGTCATTGCCGTGCACATGGAAGCCATCAACCACTGCCTGCTCACGCGGCAGGAATTAGCAGCTCAGGCGCAAGCTGCCGGGGTAGGCCATCAGCTGCGGATCCCGGCCGACGGACAGTGGGCAACGTAAGGGACCGTGTGGGGGGCGGGGCTGTGCCCCGCCCTGCACGGGGCAGAGCCCCGTGCTCACATGCCAGATTCTTTGCTGGAAACTCCCATACGAAGCCCGGCGATCCGGATAGCGCAGAGGTCTTTCGACTCGGGCGTGCGCCCTCGCTCAAGATGACATCACAGAGGGAGGGATAGGAAGAGGAACATCACTAGCTGCTAAAATATCCATGTCCCGACCGGAGACTTCTGCCGACCCGCTCGCGCATCTTACTTTCAGGATTTATTCGCCAATATGTTTGAGAACTTAACCGAAAAACTGCAGCGCACTTTCAAGAACCTGCGCGGCCAGGGCAAGCTTAGCGAGGAGAACATCGGCGAGGCCATGCGCGAACTGCGGCTGGCGCTGCTGGAAGCCGACGTCAACTTCAAGGTGGTCAAGGACTTGATTGACCACATCCGGGAAAAGGCCATCGGCCAGGAAGTGATGACCGCGCTCTCGCCCGGCGAGCAGGTCATCAAGATTGTCCGCGATGAACTGGTGAACCTGCTGGGCCACGACACCGCGCGGCTGAAATTCGCCTCCCAGCCGCCCACCGTGGTGCTGATGGCCGGCCTGCAGGGCTCCGGCAAGACCACCACCTCCGGCAAGCTGGCCCACTGGCTGCAGAAGGGCGGGCACCGGCCCATGCTGGTCAGCGTGGACGTCTACCGTCCCGCCGCCCGCGAGCAGTTAAAGGTCGTTGCCAAGGCGGTGGGTGCCAACATTTATGAAGGCGAGGTCGGCGAGGCGAACACAGCCACTGTGGAGCGGTTGGCCAAGGAGGCGCGGCGGGAAGCGGTGAACGGCGGCTGCGACGTGCTGGTGGTGGATACCGCCGGCCGCCTCCACATTGACGAGCAGCTTATGGAGGAGATGCAGTCGCTCAAGGCGCTGCTCACTCCCCAGGAAATCCTGTTCGTGGCCGACGCCATGACTGGCCAGGACGCCGTCAAGTCCGCCGACGAGTTCCATAAGAAGCTATCGCTCACCGGCGTGGTGCTGACCAAGATGGACGGTGATGCGCGCGGCGGGGCCGCACTCTCTATCCGTCACGTGACCGGCGCGCCCATCAAGTTCATCGGCATCGGTGAAAAATACGATGCCCTGGAGCCCTTCCACCCCGACCGCATCGTCAGCCGCATCCTGGGCATGGGCGACATCCTGTCGCTTATCGAAAAAGCGGAAGCCACGGTAGACAAGAAGAAGGCCGAGCAACTGGCGCAGAAAGCGCTGGCCGGCGACGGCTTCTCCCTGGGCGACTTCCGCGACCAGTTGCTGCAGGTGAAGAAAATGGGCTCGCTGCAAAGCCTGATCGGCATGCTGCCCAAGATTGGCCCCTTTTCGAACCTCAAGAACGTGGCCGACAAGGTAGACGACAAAGAGATTTCGCGCGTGGAGGCGATCATCAACTCCATGACGCCCTACGAGCGCGACCACCACGAAGTGATCAACGGCAGCCGGCGCAAGCGCATTGCCCGCGGCTCCGGCACCACCATCCACGAGGTAAACCAGTTGCTGCGCCAGTACGCCCAGATGCGCAAGATGTTCAAAGACATGGGCAAGGCCAGCTTCGCCCGCAAGCTGGCGGGCATGAAACTGCCGGGAATGTAGAGGAGCAGTTGTCGGTGGCCAGTGGGTAGTGGTCAGTGTGGGACCTCTAGCCGCCAGGCGGCGAGGCGGATTTTCCGCTTCCGCACTGGGGCATACGGGCTGAATGCTGAGTGCTGAGCGGTGAATGCTTCTTTCCGGTGAATTAGAATCCTCCCTGGAGTCTTTTCCATGAAATGGCGCGGTCTTGAGGAGTCCAAACCAGGACAGCAGGCCGCCACCCTGCGCCAAGAACTGGAAGAGCGCAAGGCGCTGGCAGCGCAGTATGTTCCGGCTGATGTGCAGCAGGTCAATCGGCAAACCGTGGAGCAACTCGCGGCTTCGGGCATCGGCGGGCGAGTTTTGGGCGTGGGGACGTCGGCCCCAGGCTTTGAACTGCCCGATCAGGACGGCAATGCGGTTTCATCCAAGGAACTGCTGAGCCGTGGGCGCCTGGTGATCTTGTTTTTTCGTGGGCGCTGGTGCCCCTTCTGCGTTGCCCAGCTGGAGGCCATGAACTCCGCCACGTCTCATATTGAGAAGACCGGGGCCAGCCTGATTGCTATTTCTCCTCAAACGGTTAAGCAATCGTTTTTCATGCGCGATCAACATCACCTCCGGTTCCCCTTGCTGAGCGACGGGGGAAACCAGGTGGCCCGCCAGTTTGGGCTGGTATACCGCGTTCCCGATGAGCAAAAGCAGGTTTATAGCCGGACATTTGTCAACCTGCCCTTTCTCAACGGGGAAACGAGCTGGGAACTTCCCATCCCGGCTACCTATATCCTGGAGCGAAACGGAAGTGTCCTCTACGCCAGCGCCGATCCGGACTACAGCCGGCGCCCTGAACCGGAGGAACTCATCCGATTGCTGGAGCAGTTCCCGGCTTAGGAACACCACGTTCGGGATTCCGAAGCCGGAATCCATGGCGGCGCCCAGGCTCCTTGGCCGGCATTCGCGTTTCTCGCCCTTTGAATCGTTCAAATCGCCAAATTCCGGGCTTCGTTCTGCAAACCGAACGCATGAGACTTTTTGCTTTACAAATCCCCATCATGCGAGTTAGCTTTCGGAGTTCGGAAATCTCCTAGGTGGATGCCGGGCATTTGTGCGTGCCAGGCCGGGGTTGCCAAGCGCTTGAACTTTACGGGATAATAAGTGCTTGCCCATTCCGGCAAGAATCAGATGAAAGGTTTTCTATCGTGCTAATGATTCGACTGGCGCGCATGGGTGCGCGCAAACAGCCTTACTACCGTGTGGTCGTGATCGAGAAGGAGCGCGCGCGCAACGGCCGTGCCCTGGAGGTGGTCGGTACTTACAATCCCCGTACCAACCCCACCAGCCTGGACTTGAAGCGCGAACGTATCGAGCACTGGTTGTCCAAGGGGGCCCAGATGTCTCACAAGGTTAGCCAACTGCTCGCCAAAGCTCCCGCCTCGCCGACCGCGGCATAAGAGTTACGTTGCAGACAGGCAAACCACCCGCATGCGAGGAGTTGTCCCGATGGTGACCGATCAGGGTGGGGATATGCGCGCACTGGTGGAGCAGATTGCCCGGGCTTTGGTGGACGAACCCGAGCACGTTTCCGTGCAGGCTGTTGATGGAGAACAGGTTACGGTATTAGAACTGCGGGTTGCACCGAACGATTTGGGCAAGGTGATTGGCAAGCAGGGGCGTACAGCGCGTTCCATTCGCACCATCCTGAGCGCCGCCGGCATGAAGCTGCGCAAGCGTTTTACACTGGAGATTCTGGAATAGCCGAAGAGTTCATCACCATCGCCCGCGTGCTCAAGACGCAGGGGCGGCGGGGCGAAGTCGCCGTAGAACTCCACACTGACTTTCCTGAACGTTTCGCCGAGCGCCGGGGAATTCATGCGTTGCAGCCCGGGGGGAGGCGCCGTCAGTTGCAGTTAGAGGATTTCTGGCCGCACTTGGGATATTTTATTCTCAAGTTTCGCGGCGTGGACTCCATCAGCGACGCGGAGCATCTCGTGGGCTGCGAGCTGCAGATTCCTGCCGCAGAACGCGCCCCACTGGAGCCGGGAGCGGCGTACGTCAGCGACCTGGTGGGCTGCACGGTTTGGAACATGGCTGGCGGCGGTGACGCAACCGAGGTTGGCGCTATTGCCGGCGTTCAGTTTGGGGCTGGTGAAGCGCCGCTGCTGGTGGTTCGCTCCGGGAATAAGGAATATCTGATCCCGTTCGCAGCGGCATACCTGCGGGCCGTGGACCTGCCGGGGCGCCGGGTCGAGATGGAGCTGCCGGAAGGCTTGCTGGAAGTAGATGCGCCGATGACGGAAGAGGAGAAAAAACGGCAGCGGGGCGAAGTCTAGTTTCAAGTTCCTAGTTTCAAGTTTCGCCGACCAATGTTGACTTGAAACTGGAAACTCGAAACTTGAAACGGGCTGCATGAAGTTTGAGATCGTAACCATTTTCCCGGAATTTTTCCGGGGGCCGCTGGAGCATGGCATTATCCGGCGCGCTCGCGAGGCGGGGCTGGTCGAAGTCGAGGTAGTTGACTTGCGCGACTTTACCCACGACCGCCACCGCACCGTGGATGATCGCCCCTTTGGCGGGGGCGAGGGTATGGTGCTCAAGCCAGAACCACTTTTTGAATGCCTGGAGAGGCGCGGAGTGACGCCGCGGGAAGCGCGTCTGGCAGGGGCTGCCAGGGAGTCAGTGGTTCTGCTCTCCGCCCAGGGCAAGCGCTTTGACCAGGGACTGGCGGAGCAACTGGCTGCCCTGGACCGGGTGGTGCTCATCTGCGGACGTTATGAAGGCGTGGATGAGCGGGTGAACGATTTTCTGGCGGACTGTGAGCTTTCCATCGGCGACTACGTTTTGAGCGGCGGGGAATTGGCTGCCGCAGTAGTGGTGGATACTGTCACCCGGCTGTTGCCGGGAGCGCTGGGCAACGAGGCTTCGGCGCGCCAGGAGTCGTTTTGCGCGGGAGGGCAGCGGAAGCCGAATCCTGAGACGGAGGGCCAGCGGCCCGTGCCCTCGTCCACTTGTGCTTCCGGGGGGCTGCTGGATTATCCGCACTATACCCGGCCGGCAGAGTTTCGCGGCATGGCCGTGCCGGAGGTGTTGGTCTCCGGCGACCATGAGCAGATTCGCCGCTGGCGGCGGCGCGTGGCCCTGGAAAAGACGCTGCGCAACCGCCCCGACCTGTTGCAGCAGGCGGAGTTGAGCCCGGAGGACCGGCAGTTACTTGCCCAAATTTCAGGGAAAAGAATTTAGAATGTTGCCAGGGCCAACCTGGCCGCAGACAAAAGGAAGAGATTATGTCGAACCTCATCATTGAAAAATTGCTGGCCAAGAGCCGGCGCACTGATTTGCCCAAGTTTGGCCCCGGCGACACCGTGCGCGTACACGTCAAGATTAAGGAAGGCGATAAGGAACGCGTGCAGGCTTTCGAGGGCGTGGTCATCTCCCGCACCTCCGGGCCGCAAGCCAGTTTCACCGTGCGCAAAATGAGTTTCGGCCAGGGTGTGGAACGCATCTTCCCGGCCAACTCTAAGGTGATTGACCGCGTGGATGTAGTGCGCTCCTCGCGTGTGCGCCGCGCCAAGCTTTATTATCTGCGCGAGCTTCGCGGTAAGGCCGCCCGGCTGCGCGAAGTGGAATAAGGCAGTCCCAGTACCTGGTACCCAGTTCCCTCGTGGCGTGGGCGCCCGCCCGCCTGAGGCGGCATGCAATCGCGACCCGCTGACTGGCTGCACCCGATGCTCTGAAAGGGAGCGGCTCTCGGCCGCGCCAAGACGAACCCTCCAGTCCTGGATGAGCGCGGCCCGGCAAGCCTGCCAGATAGCTAGCCAGCCAGTCAGCCAGCCAGCTATACTGTCAGCCCGCTTCTCGACTCATCACAAACCCAATGGCCGCTCCACAAAAGAAAGAATCAGGCATTCCCGGCAAGCTGGCGGAACGCGTTCTGGCCGAGGTGGACGAGCAGCAGCTCGTCACCATGTGCTGCGACGTCATCAACATCCCCAGTCCCACCGGGGAAGAAGGCCGCATGGCGGAGTACATGAAGTCGGCCCTGGAGGGGATTGGCCTGAATGTCACCTGGCAGGAGGTGGAAGAGGGACGGGCTAACGTGATTGCGCGCTGGGAGGGCGAAGGCGAAGGCAAGAGCCTGATGTTCAATGGCCACATGGACACCTCCAACACCGGCGACGAGCCTTTCCTCACCGGCCTGGGATACAAGCCCAAGGCGGTGATCAAAAACGGGATGATCTACGGCCTGGGCATCTACAACATGAAGGGCGCGCTGGTGTGCTACACGCACGCGGTGCGGGCGCTCAAGCGGGCCGGGGTAAGGCTGGAGGGCGACATCATCATCGGGGCCGTGGCCGGCGAAATCGAAAAGACGCAGTGGGGCGAGTACAAGGGCAAGCAGTACCGCGGCTACGGCGTGGGCACGCATTACATGGTGAACCACGGAGTGCTGCCCGACATGTGCATTCTGGGCGAACCCACCGACATGAATGTGGTGCTGGAGCACTTCGGGTCGCTGTGGGTGCGGATTTCCACCCACGGCATTTACGTGCACAGCGCCTTTGCCGAAGGTCGGGCGCAAAAGACCTCCACCCGGCGCATGAAGGACGTGCTGGACACAGTAGTGAAGTGGACGGAGCAGTGGGAGAAGAAAACGGCGTATGGCGGGCACCAGGGCGTGGCCAACATTGGATGCCTGCAGGCGGGCTACCCGTGGCGAGTCAGTCGAACGCCGGATCGCGCCGATGTTTTTCTGGACTTGCGCGTGCCGCCGACCATGACGCTGCAGCAGGCGCGGCGCGAGGCGCGGGCGCTCTTCCGCGAGTTACAGAAAAAGTATCCCGACTATGGGTTGGAGTTCGAAACCTTCGTTTCCGTGCCCGGCGCCACGATAGCCGCAGATCATCCTATGGTGAAGGCGATTGAGGCCAATCACCAGCGGGTCACAGGTAAGCCGCCCGGGCACGATACGGTGCTGTGGTGCTCGGATGCGTCGGTGATGACGCGCTTCGCCATTGATACGGTCAACTATGGTCCTTCCAGCGGGCCGCGCGATGCCGAGGGCGAGAAAGTGGAGATCAAGACGCTGGTGGACATCACCAGGATTTATGCGCTGACCGCCGCTGAATTATGCGGCGCGCATCTGTGAATTTCTTTCGCCGCGGACGGACGGGGATGATTTGAGGTGGAGCAGGCCTTCAGGCCTGCATAAAGAGCAACAGTGAATGTGGGCTTTCAGCCCCTGAGGCACAATTCAGAAATACCTCAGCGGCTAAAGCCGGTTTGTAGCCGCAACTGCAAGGCAGCGCTAAGGCGCTGCGCCACCCAAGAGCTTGGCAGTTCTTCGCCGCGGATGAACGGGGATGATTTGAGGTGGAGCAGGCCTTTAGGCCTGCAACAAGAGCAAAAGTGGATCGGGGCTTCAGCCCCTGAGGGAAGTACCTCAGCGGCTAAAGCCGGTCATTCCGGGAAGCCTTCAATGCAGCGCAAAAGCGCTGCGCCACCCAAAGTCGTGCAAAATTCGCTGCTGGGTGAGGCTTCTTACCCGTTCTTTTCGCAGGAATCGCTCTGTGGGTTTGGGTTTGTATCAGGGCACGGCTTTAACCGTGCCGGCAACGCAGCAGGAAATGGCGGCTTCAGCCGCTGAGGGAACCTTTGCCGAGTCAAAAGGAAATTGCTCGCCGTTACGCCACGCTGCGCTCAGCCATGCAGGCCGAAGCCCTGGACGCGCTCATTGTCTGCGGCAACCAGTACGCCGGCTTTGAGGGAGCGGTGCTCTACACCTCGGGCTTCGAAATCGTTCACCGCTACGTGTACGTCCTGCTGCCGCTAAAGGGCGAGCCTACGCTGGTTTTTCCCGCGGAAGCGCGCTGGATCGGCGACAAGGTTAAGCCCTGGGTGCGCGACCAGGTGTGGCCCGCGGTGCCCGGACTGTGGCTGCGCAAGCGCGTTCAGGACCACGGCTGGAAGCGCGTGGGCGTGTACGGCATGAATTTCATCATGGCGGTACGCGACTACCGCGAACTGGCGCAGGGACCGTTTGAGCTGGTGCCGTTCGATTTCCAGTTCGACATGGCTCGCGCAGTGAAGAGCGAGGAAGAACTGGCGGAAGTGCGCGACGCCATGGACATCATCCTGGACGGGTTCTGGGCGCTGGTAGAGGCATACGCGCCGGGCAAGACTGAAGCCGAGATCATGGCACCGGCGGTCGAGCGCTTTTTCGCCCGCGGCGCCGGGCCGCGCATGATGAACATCCTGCTCTCTGGCGTGCATGGTGAGGCCGAAGCTTTTTTTAAAGTGCCGGGTCCTCGCGTGGTGGCGTCGGATGATCTGCTGCTTTACTCCCTGGAGATCACCGGTGCTGGCGGCTACTGGGTGGAGTTCTCCCGTCCCCTGATTCGCGGCAAGCTGAGCGCGCGCACGCAGGCTATGGCCGATGCCTACCCCGAAGCGCTGGAAGCCGCGCGCAAGCTGATGCGCGCCGGCGAGCTGGCCAGCAATGTTCACCGCGCGGTCGCCGAGACGTTTTCTAAACACGGCTTTGCGCTCGGTCATCTTTCCGGCCACAGCATTGGCGCCACCATGATCGAGCATCCCGCAATCGGGGCCAAGAGCGAAGTGCAACTTGAGGAAAACATGATTTTCTCACTGCATCCGCAGGTAGTGGATAAGGACGGCAAAGTCTGTCTTTACACCCAGGACACATATCGCATCGGGAAGGCTGAAGGGGAATCCCTTGCGGATGTGCCGTGGAAGTTTTTCACCGGCGAAGAGACGCGGGAGATGGTTACGCGGTGATCTCCGGCAGCTATGTCAGCGCCGCTTGCAGTTTTGCCGCTGCCCGCCGGGTCCTTCGCGAGCTGACGCTCGCTCAGGATGACGCCTGAGGTTGGTACGGAACAATGCCAAAGATTGAGGGCAAGACCGAATGAGGATCTGTGTGATCGGCTGCGGCGCGGTGGGCAGCCTGTTTGCCGCGCATCTTGCCAAAGCGGGTGAAGCGGAGGTGTGGGCGTACGACGTCTGGAAGGAGCATACGGACGCGATCCGCAAGCATGGCTTGCGGCTTTCCGGCGCCGCGGAGTTCACCGCGCAGTTGAATGCGACTTGCGATCCGAAAGAGCTGCCACGCTGTGACTACGGCATCGTGGCCACCAAGGCCATCCACACCCGCAGCGCTATCGCACAAGTTGCGCGAATCTTCGACGAGAACAGCGCGGTGTGCTCGGTGCAGAACGGTGTGGGCAACGAAGAAATCATCGCCGAGCAGGTGAAGTACGTCATTCGCGGCACCACGTTTCCCGCCGGACATCCGGTCGCTCCCGGCCACATAGGCTACGACATCAAGGGCGACAC
>DASSQB010000138.1:0-15010 GCA_035702725.1 Terriglobales bacterium
CGCGCTGCCCTGCCGCGACAGCCACTTCCACCGCTTGCGGATGGGATAAAGGAAGATGGCAAAGAACATGGCCAGGCCCAGAATGCCCAGCTTCAGTCCAATGGCGCCGCTCGGCCTCAGCAGGTCGTATTTTTGAGAAAGCGGCCGCTGCGCGGCGCCCAGCGTGTAGTAGTCGAACCCGTACAACGAGAGCGCCAGAAACAGCGTCCCCGCCAGGCAGTAGCCGCCAATCAGCAAAAATCGAAACCCGCTTCGCTGCCGCTGTGCCGGTAACGCGGGAGTGACGATAGTGGCATTCACATTCATGGTTTGCTTGAAACCGCCTCCTCGGTGCTGACGGAGAAACGCTTGTAGGCAGTAAAGCGATGCACGTTTCGCCAGTGCTGCTTGGGCGTTTCCACGTCTATGGTGGCTACCACTGGGAACCAGGAGGCTTCCGCAACATTGTGGAAAGAAACGGGAGCAAATTCCACCTCCGACTGCAATTCCTGCAGGCCAAGGTCGGGCAGGCCGTTTTCCAGCCCGGCGGTGATTTTGGCAATGGCGCCGCTGGAAGGGTCAATCCAGGCAGTGCCGGCCAGGTCCAGCGGGTACTCGCGCCCGCGCAGCACCATGGCCATGGGCGAGCGCGTGCCGGGAATGTGCCGGAAGCCGACGCGTGCCAACTGACGCCCGGCGATCGAGTCGTCGTCCAGCGCCGTGAACTGAAAGCTGCCCTGGTAGTAGGGATGGAAGACCAGGAACAGCGTGGCGAAGCCGTTGCTCACCAGCAGCGGCACATTTCTGTCAACTTTCTTGCCCTGCTTTACCGGCAGCCGCGATTCGCTCAGGTTCAGGTTGCCTCCGGCGCTGGTCAGAATGGCCAGGTAATCGAACGTACTCTCATGCCGGGCTTCTACTTTTCCCTTGGTGTCCAGCTTTTCCTGGGTGACCTGTTCGGTGCATTTGACATCAGAAAATTGTTCCAGGAAGCGAGAAGTCGCTTCCCCAGTGCGTTGCACCAGCGCCTTAAGGGCCTGCTGCTGCAGCGCTGATTGCTGGAATGGCTGCGCCTGAGTGGGTTGTTGCGCAAATGCAACAGAGCTCAGCAGCACTACTGCAAGCAGCCCGCGGAAGCACTGCCTTGCGCTCAGCCGGCTTTCGACTTGTGCCTTGATTGTCACTTGACCCCCCTCGACCGGCTGTCGAAGCGGTAGCCCAGCGTGAAGAACCACTGGTCATAGTTCTGGACCAGGCCGCGCTGCAGGTTGTAGCCGCCGGCAAAAAAGTAGTGCGTGCCAATTTGCGTTTCGAGGCGCCCATTTACGAACTTCGAACCGTTGTCAGTCGTGAACGGCGACAAAAATGACTGCTTGCCCACCTGGACTTCTCCCTGAAATCTTTCCCCGAAGTTGCGCGAGAGTGAGATGGCGCGGTAAGTGCCGCGGGCAAACGCGCTGTCGAACTTTGCGTAGTGAACGTCGGCGTGCAGGCCCGTGTTCCACAACTTGGCAAAAGTGATGCCGTACAACTGGTTCAGGGAGGTGTGCGCATCGCCGGAGCGCGAGCTGCGGCCCAGTTCGGTATACAGGTAAATCTTTTTTACTGTCTCCACCCGCGCGCCCGCGCTGAAGCCCTGGAAGAGCACCGTATCGAGCAGCCCCGTGCCCACCAGGCTCAGGTTGTAGGTGGGTACGTCGCGAAAGTAGTTGTGATTGAAATCCAGCGACAGCCTCTGGATGGGCTGGATCCGCACCGTTACGTAACTGCGGCTGATGCCCGCCCCCGGGCTGGGCGTGGCCGGCGTGCCCCGCGGTTTATCCGCCTGCAGCGCCTGATACACGGATATGTATCTCTTATATGAAATTCCGTTTTCCAGAAACACAAAAGGCCGGTCAATTGTCCACAGGAGCGTGCTGACGCCCACGCCGGCCGTAGTCGTGTAGTGCACGTCGTCGTAGCTGCCACCCTCGAAGTTTATAAAGTTGCCCGCCAGCCGCCGGTCAGGGTTATACGACCAGGAAGTCGGGTCCGGCGAGCTGCCTGCGAACAACCCAGCAGTCACATGCTTGCCGAATCGCCGCCCGCCGTAGCCGCCGTCAATCACATCGAGGCTGGTGGCCCAGGGCAGGTAGAGCCGCCCGACTCCCGCCACCCAGCGCGACTGCGGATTTTCGTAGGTCAAGCCGATGGTGTAGGTTCGGTTCATCAGATCCTGCATGGTGGGCTGAGCTGCCGACGACTGCGAGTTGAACTCCCCGCGCCAATATCCGTGCAGGTTCCAGTAGCTGCCCCCGATGCGCGTCATGTCGGTGCGCATCACCATGCCGTATTGCGAACTGGTCATGGAAGTTGTGCCGCGGCTGCTGATCCCGCCGTAGTCAAAGCCAATCAGCAGGCGGGTGCGATTAATTTCCGGCAGCGGCGGCCGCGGCACTTCATCGCGCACCTCTTCGTCCATGGGATCGCCCTGTGTAAAGGTGATCACCTGCGGATACACGCGCGTGCTGCTCAACGCGCGCTGCTGCACCAGCGCTTCGGCATCCGCTGCAGTGAGATACGCCAAGTCGCCAGCCTTCACCTGCTGGGTAGAAGCGCTTATTTCGCACACCGCCGAATTTTGCGCCACGGAGGTTACCTTCAGATGCGCCGTGATTGCAGCCGCCGCGGGTGAAGCCGCGGACGTAGCGCCAGCCGCCGGGGTGTTGGCCTTCGCGTTGTCATCTTTCACCACCAGCGCTATACCTTCGGCCAGGCCATCCGCCCGCCCGCCGTCCAGATAGACCGCGCCATCAGCTACATACTTCACGCGGAACACCGTGCGGATGTCGGGATTGGCTGCTGCCGGCAAAGCCGCTTCTTCGCTGACTGGCGGCGTCGCTGCAGGCCTGAGAGATAACTGTGGTTCTGGCACAGAGTTTTGGGCAACTGCGTTGGAGATGGGCACAGCCGCCGAAGACGGCTTTGTTTCAGGCATCGCCTGCACAATGGTGCTCGAGTTGGCTGTCGGGGATTGCTGCGGAGCCGGCGTAGCACTCTGCGCTGGCACTGGTTGCGATGATGTCGAAGTTTGCGGTGCCGGCTGAGGCGAGGAGGCAGTCGTCTGCGCCGTCGGCTGAACGGGCTGTTGCGGTGGTGCTGACGGAGCTGGTGCACCCGCGGGCGCGGGCGCGGAGACAGGCGCAGATGACGCGGTCATCGGCGTCGCCACCGTTGCCGAAGCTGTCGGCTCAGAGAACGTCGGGGGCGCGGGTGCCACCGTCGTGCGCGCAGATCTTGCTGGCCGCTCAGGCTCGGCCGACGTTGAAGCCGCTGATCCAGGCGAGGGCGGCGGCGCCGGCAGCGCGATGGATACCGTCGTGCTCGCCGCTCCTGCGGTGTCCTGCTTCCCAAAATCAATCCACACGCCACTGGCCGCCGCTGGGGGAGCGGCGCGCCTGTGTCCGGGCTTCTGAGCAGCAGGGCTGGCAGCAACTGTGGGCGCCGAGGCTTCCGGCGTAATCCTCAACGTGATCTCGGTTCCCGCCGTCGCCAGTTCGTACTTCCCTGCCCGTTGCAGGTCCACGACCAGGCGCGTAACCGGCGGACTGGACTCATTCAACCCGTAGCGCACCGCCTCCACGCCATCTTTGCTCACCGTGATGCGGTGCTGGTGCGGGCTGGAACTAGTGTCAGGCAAATCCAGCAGTACGCGCTCGGGCGCGCTGGCCGTGCTCATGTGCGGGGTCACCGGCCGGCTGAGCACAATTCTTATCTGTGTCTGCGCGCCATGATGCTCCACGGCTACGCGCTTGATGGTCGCGGGGGAATCGGCGGCCCCCGCCAGCAAAGTTCCGCCAGCCAGCAGCGGCAGCATCAGCAGCAATCGGCGGCATATGCTTATTTTTGCCCGCACTCCGCCGCCCCGCTTTCTGCTTCTTCCTGCAGGCACAACTGGAAAACCCCTGCCCACTGCACTCCGCCTCTGCCTATTCTGCTTCGCACGTCAGTTGCCAGCCTGCCCGCTGGGATGGCACGAATAACAGCTAGTGGCGTTGTACACATAGTTCGGCACACCAGTATGGTGGGGATCCGTGTTCGCCTGGCTGTGCGTGTGACAGTTAATGCAGGAAAAGGCAGCGTAATTTGAAGGATTAATGTGGCACGTAGCGCACGTAGTCCACACGCCGGCATGCGTGCCGGAATAAATCGGGAACCAGGTGTGATTAAAGGTGGCTCCTGCCCACGAAGTGGTGTTGTGGCACAGCGCGCAGGTGGTGGGGAAGGCCGCCGCGGCGTGGTTGGGATTAGTAGTGCTCTGATAATCCGCCTTGTGGCAGGAGTAGCAGTCCGTGGGCGTTCCCGCAAACTGGCCGTTAATGTGGCAACTGGCGCAGGGCACGGTGGTGTGCGCGCCGGTCAGCGGGAAGGGTGTAGTGTTGTGGTTGAAGCTCGCGGGCGTCCAGGCCGTCGTCGTATGGCACACCTGGCACTGCTGCGGGAACCCAGCTGCTGTGTGATTCGGGTTATTGGTGTTCTGGAAGTCCTTCAAGTGGCAGGACGCGCACTGAGTGCTCAGGTTGGTGAATTGCCCGCCCGTGTGGCAGCTCTGGCACTGCAGGGTGGCGTGCGCCCCCGTAAGCGGGAACCCGCTCAGCGCGTGGTTGAACGTCGCATTGGCCCAGGAAACTGTGCTGTGGCAGATGGAACAATCGGTGGGGAATCCGCCGGTAACGTGGTTCGGGTTAGTGGTCTTCTGGAAATCTGCCATGTGGCACGAAGAGCACGTGGTCGGCATCGCCGTATAGCGGCCGTTCACGTGGCATTGCGAGCAGGGCAACTTGGCGTGCGCGCCGCTCAGCGGCCATCCCGTCATGGCATGGTTGAAGTTCACGTTCATCCACGCACTGGTGTTATGGCAGCTGCCACAACTGGTGGGGAATCCGGCATTGATGTGATTGGGATTGTTGGTCGAAGCCCAGTCCTTGGCGTGGCAACCCAGGCAGTCCACGGGCGTGCCTTTGAAGCGGCCACCTACGTGGCACGCGGTGCAGTCCAGCGAGGCGTGCATGCCGGTGAGGGCAAAACCGGTAAAGCGCAGGTGGTCGAATTTGGCTCCGAACCAGGTATCCATGCTGTGGCATGCCTGGCAGGTAGTCGGGAAACCCGAAGCCGCGTGATTGGGATTGCTGGCTTGCTGGAACTGCGCCCCATGGCAGCTCAGACAGTCGGTGGAGAGCCCCTGGAACTGGCCCACCGCGGCGTTCTTGTGGCAGCTGTCGCACTGCAGCAGCGCGTGCGCTCCCACCAGCGGAAAACGGTTGAAGTGCTGCTGGATGTTCTGCACCGAAACTCGCCACCCTTTCACGTTGTGGCAGTTTTCGCAGTTCGCTCCAAACTGGCGGCGGTGAATGTCGGCGTGGCAGTCCGCGCATTTCGTGCTGGCATTGCTGAACACCAGGTCCGTGTGGCACTGGCGGCACGCAACTCCTTCGTGCATCCCGCGCAAGGGAAACTTCGTTTGATTGTGATCAAATTCAGGAACGTTGCGGATTGGCTTCCAGGCGGTGAAGGTATGGCAGTTCTGGCAGGGGAGATTCAGGTTGCCGTGCGGGCTGCGCGTGGTGGCGTTAGCTGAGTACTGGGCAGGGGCGGCCGTCTTGGCCTGCGGCTTTTGGGGCAGGGGTGCTCCCGGAGCGCTCAGCAGAAACCAAACCGTCAGGTTGATCAGCAGTGTCGAGCCCAAGGCATCCCACTTGTTTCGCTGTCTTCACACGAAATTCAGTTAGCCATTGGTGTTGCAATCAGTTGGCCATCGAGAGTAGCTGAAAATTCGGGGAGTCAGATAATTACCAAAGGGACGATTGAGGCTTGTTCACGTGGGCAACAGAAGTAACCACCAGACTCCGGGGTGGGACACACGATATATTTCGTGACACAGTTCTTTCAGTCAGATATGCGACGATGGGTGGCTGTTGAATTTTGCAACGGTAGGTTTTGCGAAAATTCACATCGCGGCCGTCGGAAGTAAGCCATTCATAAACGCCAGCCAGAAACTGTGTCCTTCGGACCCATATTGGGGCCCAAATTGCCCCACTCCGTGCCGATAATCGGCTTGACTGAAAATCGGTTCGGAAGACGGCCCAGGCCGGTCAATCATCCGGCCCCTCGGACTTGTTGCCCGACCCGGATGGCGGCTGCCCCCGCTGGCCCGCGCCAGGCTGCCCCATCCCCGGCCCTTGCGGCCCGTATCTTGGCCCCATCAGCCCAAGTTGATTTATTTCCTGCGGCGTCAGGGGCTGTTTGCCGGGATCAACTTCGGTCTGGTAGCCGGGCTCAACCAGCACGGCCCGCGGCTTCTCGGCCAAACCTTCCACTTCTACCACCCCTTCAAACACCTGCACCGTGGTTCGCCCTTTCTTATCAACTTGCACGGAAAATCGGGTGCCTCGCACAGTTATGACCGCGCTGGGTGTACCCATGCGAAAAGGCGGAGTCTCCCCCAGCCGTTTTTTTATGTTGGCCAAGATTTCGCCGAGGAACATCTGCAGAAACCGGCCCTCGCTACTTTCGGGCGACTTGAGCACCAGGCGGGTTTTGGATTTCACCAGGACTTGCGAGCCGTCTGCCAACGTCAGGATTACGCTGCCTTTCGCAGTTTCTATGGTGGTTTCCGCAGGCAATGCCATGCCGCGCTGCGCCGAGGCCGCGGTTCCCTGCGGCGGAGTGACGGAAACTTTGCCTTTGACTTCCGCCACCAGCGCGGAACCAGGTGGCATGGTGAGCGGCTGCGGCTCAGGCTTCTGCAACGCTGCCATGGGAATGACGAGGGTGATGGCCAGCGCGATTTGAATGGAAATACGCATCATGCTGTGCCCTTCGCCACCGCTACTTCCGTGTGGGCGGCCAGTCGGATTTCAAAGACTGTGTTTCCGCCCTCGCTCCCCACCCGCACCGAACCACCATGCTTTTCGGCGATGCGTTTCACGAAGGCCAAGCCCAATCCCCATCCCAGGGTGTTGCCTGCCGCTCCCGAACCGCGATAGTAAGTATCGAACAGGCGTGGCAACTCCTGTGCCGGCAGCGGTTCGCCCTGGTTCTGAACCGACAACACCATTTCATCGCCTTGGCGCAGGCAGCGCACGGTCACGTCGGTGCCGGGCTTACCGTACTTGATGGCGTTGCTTACCAGGTTTAACACCGCACCCTCAATCAGTGTTGCGTCTCCAATGACTTCGTGCGAGTCAACGCCTTCAAAAACCAGGTGCGCGTTGGCTGCTGCCGCCATGGGCTGCAGGATGTCGAACGTCTGCCGGACCGCATCTTCAAGCCTGACCATCTCGGAGCGCATCGGGCGCGCGCCCGCGTCCAGGCGCAGCACGTCGAGGTAGCTGTTGATCAGTGCCAGCAACCGCTTCGACTCCCGGAAGATGGTTTCCGGAGCCTGCGCGCACGAGGGCAAACCCGGGTACTGCATCATGAGATCGGCAAATCCCTGGATGGACACCAGCGGCGTGCGCAGTTCATGGGTGATAAATCCCAGGGCTTCGGCACGCGCGCGGTCACGTTCCACGCGGGTACGCAGGCTGGCCAATTCCACTACCGTCCCGCCATCGGGAGAAATTGTCGTCGCAGGCAGGGGCACAATACGCACCAGGTAAAGTTCGCCGTCCACATAGGCTTCGCCTTCCAGCCCAGACCCTTTTGGCGCTAGCCGCGCATCGTCTTTGGCGATCATCCGCGCCCGCACTTCCTCCAGCTTCAACTCTGGGCCCACGTCCTTGCCGAACCCGGCTGCAAACGCGCGGTTGTGCAGCAGCAGTCTGCCCTGCTGATCGAAGATAGCAACGAGGTCCTGTGTGGTCTCAAGAAGTGTTTGGTGCAACTCGTAAAGAGAGCCAAGCTCGGCCTGCAAGCGGCGCAGCAACTCCAGCTTCCAGGAGAGGTCATCGGTGTCGCGCGAAGGCGTGCTCTTGGCACGCGTGGCCAGCCATCGCCGCAGGTCTCCAAGCTGCTGCGTAAGGCTGCGTTCCACCAGCACAAAATCCAGGCTATACACCGCTGCCGGTCCCAGCAGCACTGCCAGCAGCAACTGGCCCGCGGGCAGGATGCGCGAGCCCCACATGAACACCAGCAAGCCCGTTCCATAAGCGCAGGCGGCCAGCAGCGGGAGCCAAGCCAGGGAGATCCACCCGCGCCGCCGCCGGAAAAACCACACCACCAGCCCGCAGGTAAGCATCAATGCCAGCAGCGTTAGCTCCAGCGGCAGCGGGCGGAGGATGCGCCCGGCAAGAATGCTGTCCAGGATCTGAGCGTGCACCAGCACGCCTGGTGAGGGCGCAACCGTGGTCAGCGGCGTGGAAATGCGGTCTCCTAGTTCCGCCGTGCCGAAGCCAACCAGCACCGGCCTTCCGCGCACCGCCGCCAATCCCGTGCCCTCCAAAACCGTGGCGGCAGATATGGTTTCAAAACCGTCGCCGCGAAAGGCAATCGGCACTAGGATGGGCCGAGCAATCAGCACCTGACCTTCGTCCGCGCTTGGTATGCCATTGGTGGCCAGAAATGCGGCGGTTCGCTGCGGCGCCACACGCCCCGCCACCGCTACCGCGAAGGCCCAGCGCGAGCCGTCCAGCGCCAACTCGCGCGGTGGGAAGCGCCGGCACACGCCGTCGGCGTCCAACACCGCCTGCCCATGTCCAACATCAGCCGCCTGGGCAAAGCTTGGCAGGGGTTCTACCCAGCGGGGGCCGTCAGGATACGATCCGATCTTGTCGGCCACCACCGCCCGCCCGCTTGCCTGCAGCGCTGCGGCCAGCGCAGTATCCGCTTCCGCCGACTGCGGCTCGGATAGCAGAATGTCCAAACCAATGACTTGCGCCCCCGCCTGCGACAAATTGTTCGTCAGCCGTGCCAGCAGGTTGCGCGACCACGGCCAACGGCCGAATTTCTGCAGGCTGTCGTCGTCAATGAGGACCACGACCACGGGCGAGCGTTGCCCGGGCACAGGCGCCAGTCGAAAATAGCTGTCACTGAGCCGGACCTGGGCATCGCGGATTCCGGGAATGGCGGAAAGCGCCAGCACGAGAACAAACAGGACCAGCGACAAACCCAGGTTCCGCCGCCAACCCCGCCGCCCTTCTTCCCCGGGTTTCATTTCTTTTCCAGTGATTGCAGGTCAATGCCCAGGCGCAGCGCCTTTTTGTAGAGCGTTTTGCGCTCGATTCCCAGGCGCCGTGCCGCTTCGGACTTGTTGCCGTGCGTCAGTTTTAAAATGCGCACGATGTGCTCGCGCTCCAGCTCCACCAGACGGTCGGGCGCAGCCGCCGGTGCTTCCGGGTGCAGATTTTCCTGGGCGCGGCGGGTTTCCGTCTCCACGTCGGCGCGGGTAATCTGCCCGGTGGGCGCGAAAATCGCCAGCCGGTTTACCGTGTTTTCCAGCTCGCGCACATTGCCCGGCCAGTTCATCTCCTGCAGCCAACGCACGGCATCCGGCTCGATGCTGACCTCGCGCTCATTCTTCTTGTTGAACTGCTGCAGAAAGTGCCGGATCAGTAGGGGAATGTCCTCCCGCCGCTCTCCCAGCGACGGGATGGCGATTTGCACCACCGCCAGCCGGTAATAGAGGTCTTCGCGGAACTGCCCCTGGCGAATCAACTCCGGCACGTTGCGGTTGGAGGCGGCCACGATGCGCACATCCACCGGAATGTATTTGTTCGAGCCCACCCGCCGCACCTGCTGTTCCTGGATCACGCGCAGCAGCTTAACCTGGAAACTGAGAGTGGTTTCCGTCACTTCGTCCAGAAATAATATGCCGCCATCGCTCGACTCCACCAAACCTTTGTGCGTGGCGCTGGCGCCGGTAAAGGCGCCCTTTTCGTGGCCGAACAGCTCGCTTTCCAGGATAGTTTCAGTAAAGGAACCGCAGTTCACCGGAGTGAAGGGCTGCTGGGCGCGCTTGGAGTGCTGATGGATGGCGCGCGCCACCAGCTCTTTGCCCGTGCCGCTGGCGCCGGTGATGAGCACGTTCGCGTTGCTGGCTGCCACCCGCCCAATGGCCTTGTAGATGGCCAGCATCTTGGGACTGCTGCCGATGATGGCCGAATCCTGCAGCGGAGTGGCCCGCTCCTCCGCCGGCTCCTGTTTCTGTGCCCGCGCGCCTCGTGCCCGCTGGCAAATGGCGCGAATCTGCTCGATGGTCAGCGGCTTGCTTACGTAATCCACGGCTCCTTCCGCCACCGAGCGGGCCGCGGTTTCCACGCTCACGTGCGCGGTCATAATTACGGGGTACAGGTCAGGCTTGAGCGCGCGCAGGCGGCTCAGCAGGTCAATGCCGTTCACCGTGCCCAGGTACACATCCACCATGGCCAGGTCAGCATCCGCATCGGCCAGGTAATGCTCCGCCTCCTGCGGGCGCACGAAGGTCTGGCACTGGTGGCCCTCCGCCGTAAAGGCTGCCTGCAGGAAGGCGCAGGTGTTGGGCTCGTCGTCAATCACAATCACGCGTAGTGGCCGCATAAGCGAGTTCTCAGGTGTCGGTTCTCAGCGGACTCCTGACTAGCGTTTCAAACTAGCAACTACATTGCCATCCTGGGTCGCAGATCTACCCAGGCGGGTTGAACCGCTGCACTCCCTCCCGATCGCGCCGCCGGCCTTCCTGTGGGTCCGTGGCAGTCCACGCATGCCGTGGGCGTTGGCTTGTAGAACAGCACCTGTTTCCCGGCTACCAGCCGGATGCTCTTGTGGCAGCCTTCGCAGCGCACATTGCGGTGCGCGCCCTTCAGCGCGAAAGCAGTGCGTGTCTCGTGGTCGAACAAAGACGGCTTCCAGCGGCCGCTGTCGTGGCAACTGGCGCACGCGGTTGGCTGGCCGGCCCGGGCAAACTGCCCGCCATGAATGTCCTGGTGACACTCCTCGCATTTCATGGGCGCGGCGCGGAAGTCCACGTTGCGCAGCTTAGTCTCCAGGTTCGGCGGCTTGTGACAGTCCATGCAGGCCACTGCTCGGTGTGCCCCCAGCAGCGGGAATTTGGTGGAAGCATGATCAAACCGCCGCAGGTCGGACCAGGTTTCCGTTGAATGGCAAACTTCGCACCCAGTCTTGGCTCCCGCACTCATCCGCAGCATGCGTTCGCGGAACTGCCCCCGGTGCGGGTCCTGATGGCATGCGGTGCACGAGCGGTCTTCAAAGCGATAAACCACCGCGGGCTTGACCGCCGCAGCGGTGGCAATCAGCTCAGCTTTGGGCTTGTGGCATTCATTGCAGGGTGTGGCCACATGCCCACCGCCCAGGGGGAAGCGCGTCTGCTGGTGGCGAGCCAGCGTGAACGTAGATGGCCGGTAGCCGTTCAGGTCATGGCACTGCTGGCACTGGTTGAAGTAGGGCGTGCGGGCGAACTGGCCCTGGTGCTCGTCCTTGTGGCAATCCGTGCAGTTGGCAAACTTGATTTTGTAAACCGTAGCTCGACCCGCCGGTATATGGCATTGCTCGCATTTCACGCTGGCGTGCTTGCCCTGCAGCGGGTACGCCGTGGCGCCGTGTTCTTTCAGCCCAAACAGCGCCGGCTTGAAGCCCTCCACGTTGTGGCACGAGGAGCACTCGCCTTTATCGGCGCGCTTCAGGAACTGTCCCTGGTGCGCGTCCTGATGGCAATCGGAACACTTCTGGAAGGCGACCGGCTTCTTGAAATCGCCCGCCGCATGGCACTGGTCGCAGCGCACGTCGGCGTGCTTGCCCAGCAGAGGAAACTTGGTCCGCGAGTGGTCGAACCTTTCGCTCACCGCTGCCGCGGAAACTCGCTTCCATCCGCCCGTGTTGTGGCAGGACTGGCAGGTGCCGGCAAAAGTACCGCGATGCGGGTCGCTGTGGCAGTCAGTGCAGGTGCTGAACGCAATCCCCACGTACTTCGGTTGGCCGTTCGCGCCCGGCAGGTGGCACTTCTGGCAGGCCACCTGTTGATGCATCCCAGTCAGCGGATAGCGCGTGCGGCTGTGATCGAAGCGGCCCAAGGGGCCTGAAAGCACCTTCCAGTCATTGAACCCGTGGCACTGCTGACAGTTCTGCCCCAAACGGCCCTGGTGTTTATCTTCGTGGCAGGTTACACAGGCGTGCGACACCCCCAGGTAGGTGTGGTTGAGATCCTTTATAGAAATGCGGGCACGCTCGGCCGGCGCGATGTGGGCTGCCGTGTGGCAGCGAGCGCACGCCAGTCCGGCGTGCTTGCCTTCCAGCACATATCCGGTCTTGCTGTGATCAAAGGCCCCTGGCGCCAGGTTCCAGCGGATGATGGCAAAATTCTCGCCGTTGTGCTCGGAGTGGCAAGTCGCGCACTCTTTTTGGCTGGCGCTAACCAAGCCGAACGACGCGTGCAGGCCGCGCTTGGCCGCGATACGGCCGGCAATATCGCTGTGACACTCCAGGCACTTGAAACTGGCGGCACCTGCCGCCAGCTTGTGGCAGCTGGTGCACTGCGTGGCGCCGCTCAGCGATTGGTGAGCACGAGAAAGCGGGCCGGGAGAAATCTGCGCCCAGGCGGTTGCCGCCAACAACCAGAACAAGGTTAGGATGGCGAATCGCGGCACCGGTGGCACCGTCCGCGTTGACGCGCGGCGGCTCCTCTGCGCCTCATCACAGCATTTCCGTTCGCTATGCTTCAGGTTCAACGTTCCGGGCAGACAGGCGTTCCCCGCCGGCCGATTCGTAGCGCAAACGATAGATTTAGGAAGTGGACAGGCGGAGTTTAGCACGGCAACTCCAGACGCGCATTACTTGCACGTACATGGCCGCTTGACCGGCTGGCGCAGCTAATTGGTCAAGGACCTCCTGCACCTGCGGAGATCACGTTTAAAGCATTTCACAAGCCAGCGCAGGAATTTGTGAGGCGGGTCACATTGCGATGGTTAGCATGTTTTGGGGCCAAGCGTCTCTTAGCCAGCTTCTCCCTCGCGACCGTCTTGCAAAGCAAGGCGTCATGCTGAGGTCCTTTAGGGCCGAAGCATCTCGCGTGCAGTGCTGCAGGTCCAATTCATGCCTCCTCTGATTTTCCACCCACGTCCCGTCTCACTTTTGGGCCTGGGTGGTATAGACTGCCGCGTTCCCATGTTGCCGCGCCTTCTTCCGCTGCTGCTCGTCGCCACCCTCGCTTCTGCCGCTGCGCCGCCGGGCATTCCCCGCGATCTGGCCCGCCAGCGCGCGGCAGAAATCTCCAACCTGCGCTATCACGTGTCCTTTACGCTGGCGCCGCACGCCGCCACAACCGCCGGGCACGAAGAGCTCACTTTCAGCCTGAAATCGGCCGAACCCGTCCTGCTCGACTATCGCGATGGAAACTTAAGCCGCATGACCGTGAACGGCAGCGAGGTAGCGGCCACCCCGGACAACGGCCACTTGCTTCTGCCCGCGGAAAAGCTGCGCGCCGGGGAGAACACTCTGGCCCTGGACTTCACTTCCGCCGTGGCCCCGGCGGGCAAGCCCATCATCAGCTACGACGATAAGGACGACGGCAGCCAATACATCTACACCCTGTTGGTGCCCATGGACGCCAGCATGGCCTTCCCCTGCTTCGACCAGCCCGATCTGAAAGGCCGCTTTCAGCTGGAGATAACCGTGCCGGAGGACTGGACCGTCATCTCCAACACCGAGCCCAGGAGTTCGGAACCGGCAGGCGTCAACCGGCAACGCATTGCTTTTGCCGAAACCCGCCCCATCAGCACCTACCTGTTCGCCTTCGCCGCCGGACCGTTTCGCAAAATAGAACGAGCCGGTGTTCTCGACCTGCCCGGACTCTACGTTCGGAAATCCAAGTGGGAGCGGGCGGAGAAGGAAGCCCCCGAAGTACAACAGATCGCCAAACAGGGCATGGCTTACCTTGCCTCCTATTTTGCCCAGCCCTTTCCCTTCCCCAAATATGACATGGTGCTCATCCCCGGCTTTCCCTATGGCGGCATGGAGCACGCTGGGGCAACATTTTTGCGCGAAGAGTCGGTGCTGTTTCGCACCGCGCCCACGCACAGCGACCTGCTGGGCCGCGACCTGCTCCTGCTGCACGAACTCACGCACCAGTGGTTCGGCGACCTCACCACTATGCGCTGGTTTGACGATCTGTGGCTGAAAGAAGGCTTCGCTCAGTACATGGCCTACCAGGCGCTGGATACGCTCAAGCCCAGCGAACACATCTGGAAGCGGTTCTATGAGTCCATCAAGCCGGCGGCCTACGAGATTGATTCCACCCAGGGCACCACGCCCATCTACCAGGACATACCGAATCTGAAGGACGCAAAGTCGGCCTACGGCGCCATCGTCTACGCCAAGGCGCCGGGCGTGCTCAAACAACTGGCCTATGTACTCGGCCCCGACGCTTTTCGCGACGGCCTGCGCCTCTACCTCAAGGAGCACCTCTACGGCAACGCGGAGTGGAGCGACCTGGTCCATGCCTTCGAGCGCGTTTCAGGACAGAAACTGGACCGCTGGGCTGACATGTGGATTCGCCACCGCGGCATGCCCCAGGTGGACGTCAGTTGGTCCTGCCGGGACGGCCAGGTCAGCCAGGTATCCCTCTCGCAGCGCGACGTTCTCGGCGAAAGCAATCTTTGGCCCATCGCTACCCAGGTCCTGTTGAGTTATGGCAATGCCGGGGCGGGCATCCGCTTCCGCGCCAGCTTCGACACAGCAAGTGCGAGCTTCCGACAGGCCGTGGGCAAGCCCTGCCCGCAGTACGTGTTCGCCAACGATCAGGATTACGCCTACGGCCGTTTCCTGCTCGATGCCGCCAGCCGGGTCGAGGTCGTGCGCCAGCTTGGCGATGTGCACGACGTCTTTCTGCGCGCTCTGCTTTGGGGGTCGCTGTGGGAGGGGGTGCGGGTAGCCGAGATTGAGCCGCGGCGCTTTGTTGCCTTGGCGCAGCTGTTGCTCCCACACGAACGCGATGAATCGCTGTTGCGCAGTACCGCCGCACACACCCTCACCGCTTTGCACCGTTATGTGAGTGGGGGCACGCGCAGCCAGTTCGTCCCCGCATTTGAGACCATGGCCGACGACCGCATGCTGCACTCCACCG
>DASSQB010000139.1:0-9621 GCA_035702725.1 Terriglobales bacterium
GCAACTCGCCGAATCTCCGGGCCGCAGCTTCTGCGGGGAGGTGGTGCGTACCGCCGACGCCATTGACCCCAGCACGCGAACGCTGCTCACCGAGGTGGATGTGCCCAATCCCACGGGCGCGCTCATGCCAGGGGCGTACGCCGAGGTGCACTTCGCGGCAGAATCAGCCACCAAGCGGCTCAACCTGCCCATAAATGCCCTGCTGTTCCGCCCGCAAGGCACACTGGCGGCGGTGGTCGGCCCGGACAATCGGATCCGCCTGCAGAAACTAACCATTGGCCGCGACTTCGGCAGCAGCGTGGAAGTGCTCGCCGGACTTTCGCAGGAAGATGCGGTGGTAGTCAATCCGCCGGATTCACTTGAGGGCGGTGAAAGCGTGGTGGTGAAGAGCTCCAACCCGCAGCCTTCCCATCCGCCCACAGCGCAGGACAACAAAGAATGAAAGCCCGGCCCAACTCGCCGGGCCTCAGGCATGCGGCTTTGGCAGGCGCCTGCGCTGGGCTGCTTGTGACACTTGGCTGCACCGTCGGGCCGCGGTACTCGCACCCAACTGCGCCGGTTCCGCCTGCCTATAAAGAGACAGGAGCCTGGAAGCAGGCGCAGCCGAGTGAACAAGCATTAGGCGGGGACTGGTGGACCATCTTCAATGACCCGCAACTGAACGCGCTGGAACAGCAGGTCAATGTTTCCAACCAGAACCTGAAAGCGGCGGACGCCCAGTTCCGCCAGGCGCGCGCTCAGCTGCGCTACTATCGGGCCGATTATTATCCGACCATTACCGGCGGAGCTTCAGCCACCCGCGCGCATACGTCCGAGAATCGGCAGCCGCACAGCACCACGCTCTCGGGCAGAACTTTCACCGACCTCATGCTGCCGGTGACTCTGTCCTACCAGGCCGACGTGTGGGGCCGAGTGCGAAAGACGGTGGAAGCCAGCCGGGAGCAGGCGCAGGCCAGTGCTGCCGATCTGGCCGCGGTCAACCTGGCCATGCACGCCGACCTGGCACTCGATTATTTCCAGGCGCGCAGCCTGGATGCCGAAGAGCAACTTCTTAACTCCACCGTGGCTGACTATCAGCGCGCCCTGCAGCTCACGCAAAACCGCTACCAGGGCGGGCTCGCCTCCGGTCTCGATGTCCAGCAGGCGCAGGCGCAACTGGATGCCACCCGAGCTCAGGCCATTGATGTGGGCGTTCTGCGGGCGCAATACGAGCACGCCGTGGCCACGCTGGTGGGTACTCCGGCGCCGTCGTTTACCCTGCCGCCTTTGCCGCTCAGCATGCCCCCGCCGGCCATTCCCCTGGGATTGCCCTCGGAGTTGCTGGAGCGGCGCCCGGATATTGCCGGCGCCGAGCGCCGGGTGGCCGCCGCTAATGCGCAGGTGGGGATCGCAGCCAGCGCCTACTATCCTGTGCTGAATCTGGCGGCGTCGGCCGGCTTCGAAAGCGGAAGCATCACAACTTTGATTTCTGGCCCCAGCCTCTTCTGGTCAGCGGGCCCTGCGGCGGCAGCCACTCTCTTCGACGTCGGCCGGCGGCGTGCCCTTTCCGAAGAAGCGCGCGCGGCTTACGACCAGACGGTGGCGAACTACCGTGAAACCGTGCTCACCAGCTTCCAGCAGGTCGAGGATGAGCTGAATGCGATTTCGTTGCTGGAGCAGGAAGCGCAAGTGCAGGGCGAAGCCGTTGCCGCCGCGCAAAAGGCACTTGCCACTGCCACCAATCGCTACAAGGGCGGAGTCACCAGCTACCTGGAAGTGATTACCGCGCAAAATGTGTCCTTGACCAACGAGGTGGCCGCGGTGAATATCCTGGGACGGCGGATGGCAGCCACGGTTCTGCTGATCCAGGCCCTGGGTGGAGGGTGGAACGCCTCCAGCCTGCCCAGCCTGGTTTCCACTCCCAAGCCCGCCGCCTCCACCGCTCCCTGATTAGCTTTTCGAGCCCTTAGCTGCAACCGCCGCCTGCACCGTGGTCTGCTGGCTGTAAGCCAATTTCCAACTCCCGTCGCGCTTGATCCAGATGCGAGTCACGCGGGTCGCCTTGCTTCCCGGCGACTGATGTAAGGAGCTCATCACTACCGTGTCGCCGAAGTCGAACATGCGCGCCGAGACCAGCGGCGCAGGCGCAGAGCTGGTGCCGGCCGCCTTCTGCTTGTCGAGGATCGCCATGCGGTTCTTTTTGTCCAGGGGATGGTCGTTGCCCGAGCTGACCAGCATGAACTCGTCGGCCACGTGCGGTCCCCAGTTCTGCGACTCATGGTTGGTGACCGCCGTCTCCAGCGCCTGCCAGGAGGCAATCACGCCCCGCTCCGCCTCGCTCTTGGGTTTATAGGGAATCGTCTTGCACGGATTCACGCACTCCGTGCCGTGTCTGGCCGCGGTGCCGAGGTGACCTTCGGGCGCCAGAGTAGCGGCGTGGGAGACCAGCAGGCGCCAGCCTGCCGGGCGTTTCACCCACACCCGCAGCACGTGCGTCTTCCCACTGACGGCGGTGATCTCGCCCACCTCGCCAAAAGTGATTTCTTTCACCTCGGCGTCGGAGGGATTCGCGCTCGCCAGCGCTGCTAAGTCGGCCACGGCTGCGGACTTGCCCACCGTCTTGCCCTCCGTGTTCGTCCACGTGAAGTCGGCATCGAGCAGCTTGCCGGCCGCCGCCTTATCGCTCTTGCCCAGCGCCTGTACGAAGGCGTGGTCCGCATCCACCACCGCTGGCGTGCTCTCTGCGGCGAATGCCTGGCCGGAACCGGCCGCTGCCATTGCCCACGAAATGCCAAGAATGACTGCAATTCTGACCAGCCGTTTCATGAACCGCCTCCTCGAATAATTACAATCCTGCGCGCTGCGCCTCTACTTATTGGCAATGTTCTTAAGCATGTTCAACGCCTTCTTGTAATACGTGCCGTCGTAATATTTGCCGGGCGCGGGCGGATGGCCTCCCCACTCGCCCTCCACTTCCGCCCGCAGCTTCAGCGTGTTCTTGAAGGCTGCGGGATCGAAGCTCGCATCCGGCTCATATCCGCCCGGACCAGTCATATCGGCGTAGGTTTCGGCCGCAACTTCCGGCGCCAGATGCGAACCGGTGGTCAGCAGATTGATGACCTGCTGCTTGTTGGCTTTGTTAAGCAGCCAGCGCTGCGCCTCAATGTAAGCCGCCAGGTAGCGTTCCAGCACATCAGCATGCTCCCCGGCCCACTGGCGGCGCACAAATGCGCCGAAGCCCTGGTAGGGCCCGATGAATTGCAACGTGGAACCCAGGCTGACGAAGCCTTCGCGTTTGGCCACGATGGAGGTGGGCGGCCCCAGCATGGTGCCGGCATACTGCTTGTTCTCGCGCATTGCCTTTAGGCGAAGGGGCGTGGCGCCCAGCGCCTTCAGGGTGCAGTCGCGTCCCGCTTGCAGGCCGCTCAGCTTCAGGATTTTCTTCAGTTGCAGCGCATAAGCCGTATTCACTGCATCCACCAGCAGAATGCGGCCGCGCAGGTCGGCTACCGACTTCACGTCCGGCTGCACAATCAGCTCGTTGGTGGCGCCATCGCCGCCCATGACGATAGCCACATCGGCGCCTGAGCCTTCTACCATGTAGACGGCGTTGTCCACGGCCGCGTGCGCCACATCAGCCTTGCCGCTCGCCAGCATGCCCCGCAGGATGTTGGAGTTGTCGGCGTGCTCCTCCTACAGCTCGATTCCATGCCCGGCGAAATAACCGTTCTTCTGCGCCACTACAATCGGCAGCGAAGGAAACAGCGTGACCACCCGAACCGGGGTCAGCTTAGGAGCCTGAGCCAACGCCCCGCAGGTCGCGGCCATAACCAAGGCCATCAAGCAGCAAAACGCGCGCATATTCATGTCCTGAGCAGGTGCGACCTGAGCCAGTTCGCCACCAGTTTGTCTCCGTTTGGATCTCCGCCCATGTGGCCGCCCTCGGCATACGTCCGGGCGGACTTAGGCTCGCCATTCTGCAGCAGCAAGTACAAATCGCGAATCGTGATCCACGGGTCTTTTTCGCCGTTCACCACCAGCAACGGGGCGCACGGCTTGTCGAGCCAGCCCTGCTCCTGCAGCGAAACCGCGGGCGCCTGCCGCTGCAGTTCGTCCAGGCCGCTGACGTGGTGGGCGTAAATCATGGAATCCAGAAGCGACCACAGGTAGAGCCGGTCCTGCTGCAGGTGCTCAAACCACTCCTGCTGGAAAGTGTAGTGAGCTGGCCCGCCCCAATCCACCGCAGCCCGCAGGCGCTTGCTCTCCACGTAGGCCATCTTGGCGCCCCAATATCCGCCATAGCTGCGGCCCAGCATTCCCATGCGGGTTCCGTCCACATCCTTGCGCGTCAGCAAGTAGTCAATCACCGCACTGTAGAAGCGCTCGGCGTCCGGCGTGTACCACAGCGGGCACTCGCCGTTGCCTGGCATATCCGTGGAGAAGGCAGCCAAGCCGGCGTCCAGCAGGTCGGAGGTGTCGCGGTCTTCTTTGTAGACGTCAATGCCGCCGGTAGCAATCACCACCGGTGGGCGGGAAACACCTTTAGGCAGGCGCAGGTAGCCGATGATCTCCTTACCTTCGAAGGGGATGGCCACCCGCTCCAGAGGCGGATCGAAGTAGCGCGCCGCTTTCAGATAATTCCTAATGCACTTGCGATAGGCAGCTTGTTTAACAGGGTGGTTGATAACCGGGAACTTGGCGATGCCGTAATACATGGAAGCTTTCTGATAGGCGTCCCGCGCTTCGGCAGTATTGCCCTTTGCTTCGGCTTGCGCCCCCTGGCGCTCGCACGGTTCGGCGAGCTTCGTCCAGGCGGCCACCCAGGGCTCCGGCGCAAGGTCGGGAAGGGACCGAAAGATGGCTTCGGCCTGCTGCGGGTCAGCCCCTCGCTTGATGAACTGGCCAAGCCGGAATTTCGCGCCCACCGCGTAACGGGTATTGGTGAGCAGGTTGGTTCCTTCCTGGTCCATGCTTGCGGAGCTAGGCGAGACGGAAGAAGCTCCCAGCCACTCGGCTGACGACACGGCGGCAGCGCCCAGCATCGCCCAGCTAGCCCCACCTGCCGCGCTGCGAAAGAACTCCCGCCGGGTTGAGTCGTTGGCCATTTTTCAGCAGAGTTAGAGAGGGCCCTGTGTGGTTCGACAGCTGTACCACCATACGCCTTTTACCGTCAAGAAGTTTGTGCTCGACGGAAAACATTCGCACTCCGCCCCGCCGGTGGCAGCGAAATCCACGGTCATCCGTCTGTTACCTTTAGCGTCGCAAGGCCATACAAAGGACCAGCCCCAACAGAGACACGGCCGGAAGAACAAATGCGCACACTCGCACACCTTTTCCACATTACCTTCCGCCAACTGCGGAAAGCGCCCGGGTTTACTGTTACGGTCGTCCTAATTCTTGCTTTAGGAATCGGCGCCACCACCGCCATCTTCTCGGTGGTGGAAGGCATTCTGTTGCGTCCACTCCCTTTCCGCAATCCTGAGCGCCTGGTGCTGCTGGGGGACCAACTGCAAGACGGCCGCGCGAGTAACGTGACCGCCCGCGAAATGGGCACGTACTCAAGCGCAACCAGCGCGTTTTCTTCGCAGGGCGGCTACATTGGCACCAATTTCGAACTGTCCGGTGGAGAGACCTCGGAGGAGATCGCCGCGGCTCGCTTTACGGCTGGCGTGTTCCCGACTCTCGGCGTTCAGCCGCTCCTTGGACGCGTTTTTACTCCACAAGAAGAGAGTGGGCATCAGCCGCTCGCGGTCATCAGTTATGCCTTGTGGCTGAATCGCTTTCATCGAGACCCGCAGGTCCTCGGCAGGTCCATCATTCTGGACCGTCGGGCCTACACGATTATCGGGGTAATGCCGCGAAGTTTTGAGTTTCCTCTCGACGTCGGCCGTCTCGACCAGGTGCAGCTCTGGGTGCCTATGAGCCTGACCCCCGAGGAACTCTCCAACGGGCACGCCGGCTTCTGGGGCTACCAGATAGTTGCCCGCTTGAAGGATCGGCTCACGCTCACGCAGGCGGCGAGCGATGCCGACCGCGTCGCCCAGTTGATCATGCGCAACTTTCCACCCAGCATGGCGGCCCTTCACATTCGAGGGATGGTCACTCCCCTCCGGGACTACGTTGTATCGGACGTCCGTGCACTGCTGCGCGCGCTGTTCTTCGCGGTAGCGGTGGTTCTGCTTCTGGCCTGCGTCAACGTGGCCAGCCTTCTGCTGGTACGGGCCATTCGGCGACGACGCGAATACGCGGTCCGTTTGGCCCTGGGCGCTCGTTCCGGAGTGATTCTCCGGCAAGCGATACTGGAAGGCCTGCTGCTCAGCTTTGCCGGCGGCCTGCTGGGCCTGGGGCTCGCCGCAGCCGCCATTCGCGCCGCCTTGTACCTCCTGCCCGACTCGATGCCTCGCGTGGATTCCATCGCCCTGAACGCTAATGTCACCGGCTTCGCCCTCATTCTGGCCTTGCTGACCGGAGTCCTGTGCAGTTTGGCGCCGGCCTTCGCGGCCTTGCGAACCGACCCCATGGAAAACCTCAAAGAAGGGGTGCGCACCGCCACCGGCGCTTCCAGCCATGCCTGGCTACGCTCAGCACTGGTGGTTGCAGAGATCGCGATCGCTCTGGTACTGCTTACCGTATGCGGCGCCTTTCTGCGTAGCTTCCAGAAGATGCGCGCTGTGGACCCCGGCTTCCGTCCCGACCACGTCCTCGTGGCCGGTTACGAACTCCCCCTCAGGCAATACTCGACCCGAGCATCGGTGGAGGAGTTCACCCGCGAGGTGGTAGACCGGCTCTCCAGCAAGCCGGCAGTCGTGGCTGCCGGTATTACCACTAACCTGCCGGCCATGGGTTCATTCGCCGCATCCACCTACACCATCGAGGGTGAGCCCGTAGATAGCTGGAAGCTGAAGTTCGCTCCCTTCGCCATCATCTATGGCGATTATTTCCGCGCCATGCGCATTCCGCTGCTGAACGGGCGCTATTTCACTGATGGCGATCGCGCAAACTCGCTCCCGGTCATCATTGTGAATCAGAGCATGGCCAAACATTGCTGGCCAAATCAGCCTGCCATTGGCAAACGCATGCACCTCGGCAATCCGAACAAGGGGTTGCCCTGGGCAACCGTGGTTGGTGTGGTCGCCGACATTAAGGGTGGCTCCCGCGATGAACCCACCATGGACCAGTGGTATTTTCCGGCGCAGCAGCCAGCAACCCTCTTCGAATCTGAACCTTCCGGGAAGCTGCCCGCCCCAGTGGCCGCGTACATCGCCCTGCGCTCCGCCCTGCCTCCCGAGGAGATGGTTCAAACCATGCGTTCAACCATAGCGGAAATTGATCCCCTGCTCGCCTTGCAGCAGATGCAGCCTTTGACTGACGCTTTGTCGAACGTGGAAGCGCCGCGCCGCTTCAATACCGACCTCATTACCGCGTTTGCCCTGGGCGCTCTGCTGCTGGCGATTACCGGAATTTATGCCGTGGTTGCCTTCTCAGTTTCGCTGCGCACGCACGAGATTGCCATTCGCATGGCGCTGGGTGCTCAGCGCGCCGGCATCGCGCGGCTGGTTCTTACTCTGGGAGCGAAACTGGCTCTACTGGGGTGTGTTCTGGGAGTGATTGCGTCTCTGGCCATCTCGCGTCTGGTCAGTTCTTTCCTCTTCCAGGTCAGCCCCACCGACCCAGTCATCTACGTGGCTGCAGTTTTACTGATGATACTAATGGCGCTTCTGGCCTCGGCCCTGCCGGCTACGCGGGCTGCTTCCGCCGACCCGATTGATGCGCTGCGTTCGATCTGATTGCCCGCCAGCCCGCACCAATAGCGACGGCGGTTAACTCGCCATCTGCACCGTTGCTCGATCCGGCGGCTCCGCCGCGAACATCTTCTCGGCGGAATATCCAAACCGCTGCGCCATCAGGTTCCAGGGAAACTCCGCAATCAGCGTATTGAATTGCCGCACACTCTCGTTGTAGTGCTGGCGGGCGAAGGCGATGCGGTTTTCGGTGGTGGTCAGCTGCTCCTGCAGCAGCAGGAAATTCTGCGACGCCTTCAGTTCCGGATAACGCTCGGCGGTCACGAACAGATTGCCCACCGCGCTGCCCAGAGCCATTTCCGCCACGGCGCGTGTGGCGATGTCCACCCCGGTATTCATGGCCGCGCTGCGCGCCCGCGCCACTTCCTCCAGTGTTTCCCGCTCGTGCCCCATGTAGCCCTTCACCGATTCCACCAGGTTGGGCACCAGGTCATGGCGGAAGGTGAGCTGCACATCCACATCGGACCAGGCTTTGCGCACGTTATTGCGCATGGCGACCAGCCGGTTGTAAGCGTGCAGCACAAACCACAACACCACAATCGCTGCAATTATCACCGCAATCAGTAAGGTAGAAAGATTTGTCATACAGACCTGCCTCAGTCACCGCCTTCTCGCCGGCTTAACGGCGCTGGTTGAAGGCGGCGCTCACATCCTGCACAAATTTCATAAAGCCATTGAAGATTGCCGGCCAGTCCTGCGCGAATGCCCAGTGAATCACCGCCAGCCATAGCGCCAGGAACAGCAGATTCAAGCCGATCATCATGGCAACCACAAACAGCATCATCACACCGGCGGCAAGCAACAGCGGCCCGAGGACGAGATACAGCACGGCAATCACGATTTTTGTGCCAATGCCGCCGTGGCGCGAAGGCGCGGCCAGGCGCGCGCCCATCCTCTGCAGGCGCTTGGCGCGCTTGTTCAAAGGCGGGTGAAAGGAAACGAAGCTCACCTGCTGCAAGCCCGTTTGCCCGCTGCGCGTTTCACCTTGCTGCCGCTGCCGGCTCTGCCGCTGCATGCGGACCCGCGCCAGGGCAGCGCGGTCGCCCCTCTGCGCCGCCATCAGGTCATTGAGATTGGGCAGATTGTGCAGAACCGCCGGGTCCATGCCCATTGTCCCGGCAAAGGTCTGCAGCCGGCTGACCGCATCGGCATTGCCCATGGCCGCGGCCATGGCCAGAGACATCATTTCCCGGCGCGCGCTCGCAAAGTCGGCGGGCGCGCTCACGGCTGTGCCCGCGGGGCTTGCTGCCGAAACGCCGGACCCGGCCGTCGCACGCCAAGCCTCCAGGAATTTGCGCTGCTGCTCCCCGGAAGGCGTATCCCCGCGCAGGCTGGAGTCACCGCCGGGATTCACCACGAACAGGTGCGAAGCCCAGTGTCCTCCCGCTACTGCGGTAGTGTCCTCGCTCAGGCTTTGCAGCGCTCCCGCCAGCGCGTCCGGATTGCGAGTCAACTCCACCGCTCCGGCATCCGCCAGGTAACGCCGGGTACGCCAGAGCAGCGCCATGCACGGACCGAGCAGCAGATTCAGGAAAAACCACAGCGTGAGTTCCACTGCCGCATTCGTAAATAGAAAAGGGAAGAAGATGAAGCGCAGAAACTTGCGAATCATCCCTGGCCTGCCGCTGTTGAAGAAGCGGTCAATATCCGTGGAACCCATATCCAGCGTATCCGCCAGAAGTTCCGCGACTTCCTCGGCAGCGGCAGCTTTGCCAGGTCCGCGTCTTATGGCATACCCCAGCATCCGCCAGAGTGTGTGGCGGGATTGCCTGCCAAAGGGCGCATTAATGAGAGTTACGATCAGGCCGCAGGTTTCGAACACGCTGGTCACGGTGAAGGC
>DASSQB010000140.1:0-4130 GCA_035702725.1 Terriglobales bacterium
TCGAGCAGTCTGGCACCCATGAAGTGACCTGCCAACAGCCGCCGGAAAGCAAGATCCTGAGAGGAACCCGGATACGAGTACCGGAAGTGTTGTTCGGCTGTTACCAGCACATGGTAGTGGCATCCGGGGTTCAGCGATAGATGACCACGGTAACCTATGGCGAGGTCCCCCTGTCTAATTTGGGCTGATCTCCTGCAGATTGAGAGTCTTAGCGGTATGACCCCGGATGTGTGGAGAAACGCAACAGCGCCCGATGCAGGATACGAAGGCTTGTTGTTGCGAAATTGGAACCGTGGCCCGTGGATCAGGTTACTTCAGTTATGTTTACAGGCTGCAGGGGCCAAATTAGTATCCATCTCGTAGTTTGGCAGTTCTGGGGGAGGGCTGCCGTGGCGTCCTGAGCTGAAAGGCTCAGGGCGCTTTTTATTTGGGATTCACCGCAGAGACCGCGCACGCCAAAGTGGTTAGTTGCCGGTAGTTGGTAGCAAAAGCAAAGGCGACACAGCTTTGAGCGGTGCCGCCTCTAGCTTTGCACGCAGATGCCAGGAAGCCAAAACCTAATAGCCAACAGCTAACAGCTGGTTTCACGCCAGGTGCTTGTCCAGCGCCTTCTCGATCTTCTCCTTGGGAACGTAGCCCACGATCTGCTCCTGCACCTGGCCGCCCTTAAACACCAGCAGGGTGGGAATGCCACGGATGCCGTAGCGCTGGGGCGTGGCCGGGTTGCGGTCCACGTCCATTTTGCCGATCTTCACGCGGCCGCCATACTGCGCCGCTACCTCGTCCACAATTGGCGCCAGGGCGCGGCAGGGGCCGCACCAGGCTGCCCAGAAATCCACCAGCACCGGCTGGTCCGACTTGAGGACGGACTGGTCAAAATTAGAATCAGTTACCTCGAAAATTGCCTCGGATGCCATCTTCTCTCCCAGCGCAGCCGCTCTCCCGGGGCCGCCCATTTATCGTAGCACTTGAGTTAGATGCCGCACAGCCTGATTGGTCGCAGGAGCGGGGGCCAGTGCCAAAACGGGCGGGGTTGCTTGCGTACCTGCCGCCCCTTGGGGCTCGCAATTGATGCTGGCGAGCGCGTAGCCAGGGCTGGAGCCCGCCCTGAGCGTAGCCGAAGGGGGCATGGGCTTTACTATTTTGCGCCTACGGCGCTGGGGGCGATGGCAGGACGGCCAGGTAGCCAGTTAGAAACCTGCTGGGTTGCCATGTTCCTGCGAGCACTTTTCAGTGGCTTGAAGGACAGCCCCGGGGGTAAGTCAACGTTTGCAAGGGCAGCAACAAGAAGCAGGTCCTTCGGTGTGCTTCCGCGCTGGGCTTGGTCGCGCACCTCAGGATGACAAAATGGAAACGTACGGAGCCAGTCAGCCAGATAGCTAGCCCGCTGGATAGCTAGCAAGCTAATACTTGCGCAGGACGCCGATGACGCGGCCCTGGATTTGGACGGCGCCGGCGGGCACCATGATGGGCTTCATGGTGGCGTTCGATGGTTGCAGGCGAATGCTGTCGCCTTCCTTGTAGAAGCGCTTCAAAGTGGCGTCACTGCCATCCACCAGGGCGACCACGATATCGCCATTGCGGGCGACCTTGGTTTTTTCCACCAGGACGTAGTCGCCATCGAGAATTGCTTCATCTTGCATGGAGTCGCCCCGCACTTCTAAGACGAATACGTCTCGGGAGCGGGTGAAGTCGGCCAGCGAGATGGTTTCCGGGTTTTCCAGCGCCTCTACCGGGCGACCGGCGGCAATGCGCCCCACCAGGGGCAGAACAGTGCCGGAGTTCCAGCCCAGCGCCTGCTTCAGGCCACCGCGCGGCGGCAGCAGTTCAATGGAGCGGCTGCGGTTGTAGTCGCGCTTCAGCAGGCCCTTTTTTTCCAGGTTGCTGATGTGTTTGTGCACGGTGGCCAGGGAATTCAGCTTCAGCCCCTTGCCGATTTCCTCGAACGAAGGCGAGTGCTGGTGCTCCTGCACGAAGCGGTCAATGAACTCGTAAACTTCTTTCTGTTTCTTGGTGAGAGACATTGCAGCCTCATTGTGGGCGAACAGAAGGCGAATGTCAATGCACTTGTGGGTGCGGAAGGTTCCGCGATGTGCCGCCATTACGCTCTTGCGATTTTAGCCCCCGGCTGACGTTCGCTGGCGAACTCCACCGCGGCTTGCAGGAAAGCCGTAACCAGCGGATGCGGCTTCTCCGGACTCGACGATAGCTGCGGCTGGAACAGGGTGGCCACGAAAAACGGGTGCCCGGCGAGTTCCACCGCCCGGGCTTCGCCGTGCTCGGCCCGTGCTACTACCTCCAGCCCCGCTGATGCCAGTTGCGGCTCATATTCCGGATTGACCTCGTAATTGCAGAAGAACTGCTCGGCCACCTCGTCGCGGCCATATATCCGGTGTAGAAGCGAGCCTTGCTTCAGGCGTATGCCGGGAACTGGGCCGCAGAGCTTGGGATCGGAGGGGCCGCGCTGGGGCACGGCACAGGCTACGGGAGAAATGATGATGTGTTTGGACTGGGGATTATGCTCGGCACTATCAGCATCGGCAAATTTCAGCACGTTGCGGGCACACTCTAACAGAGTGTGTTGGAACCCACCTCAGGTGCCGGAGAACGGCCACCTACGCGTGCGGGCGAACTCGATGCCGCGGAGCATGCCGTCAAAGCTGCGGTAGGGGCTGCCGGGCGCGGCGATCAGCCCGTCAAAAGCTTGCAACATTTTTTCACTGCCCGGCGGTGCGAGCGACGGAGTGGGCACCCATTCCACATCGACGGGGAGGCCCAGTTTGTCAGCAGAGTGGGTAAGTGCTTTGGCGATGGCCGGGTGGGTGTGGAAGTCAGGGTTGTAGTCGCCCACCACAGCAATGCTCACGCGCGTATTCATTGTTCCCCCCGCATGCTGGTTAGTTCAGGGGTTGGCCCAGGAAAGGTATTGAGGTCGAAAGCTATCTTAGCGCAGCGTTGAGGGTCTCCGCTTACTCGTAAGCTCAATGTTATCAAGCGATGGACCCGCGTGAATTTGTGTTGTGCAAACCTGTTGCCGCTTCCGGAATCGAATTGCGGGCAGTCCCGAGGGAGCAGAGATCTGGCTCCTCTGGGAGAACTGGTGGCAAGCAAGATAGGGAAAGCTTGGGATGTGCTGCGTTTGGTGCGGAGAGGTGGGCCGGGGCTGTGCAACATCGCGGTTACGAACTCCTGCAACGCGGCTTGTGATTTCTGCAACTTCGCGCGTGGGCGGGTAGCGGATCTGCAGTGGATAGATGCGGATCAGTTCGGCGCCGCGCTCGACATTCTGCGCAGCCGCGGAATTCGTTACGTGAGCTTCTTTGGCGGCGAGCCGCTGCTGCATCCCCGGCTTGAGGAAATGATTGCCAGCGCCGTCGAACGAGAACTGGTGCCGGCCATCATCACCAATGGCTGGCTGCTGCCGGCGCGGCTGCAGCGATTGGCTGATGCCAGGCTGAAGACGGTGTATGTCTCGCTCGATGCAGCCTGCGTTTCCGCTCACGAAGCCAACCGTGGGCTGAAGGGCTTAGTGAACCGCATTCGTTCCGCCACGGCGCAGATGCCGGGTCTGGGAATGACTCCGATCGCCCAGGTGGCCATGAGCAGACTGGTGCAGGACTACTCTGCCCTGGCGGCCTTTTTGCGCGACCTGGGATTTGCGGCCGTGGCCTTCTCCTACCCGCAGCAGGCGCGGCTGGGGTCGTCATCGCTCGCCTGGTCGGATAATTCGCAACTGATGAAGTTTTCTAAGAACGAGCTGCTGGCTGCTTTCGAGGGAGTGGACGAACTGCGCAAGTCATTTCCGGTGAACAATCCGCGGGCTTTGGTGGCCGATATGAAGCGCCACCTGCGCGGGCAGCGGGAGAAATTCGTCTGCTATGGCGGCTACAAGAGCTTCTATATGGACTGGAATTACGACATGTGGCGCTGCGATGCGTGGAACAAGCCACTGTGCCCGGTGTGGGAGTTCGCGGACACGCCCCCGGTGCGGGACGGTTGTACCGCGTGCATCGCCGACTGCTACCGAGATTCAAGCGTAATGCTGCATTTCGCTGTGTCGCTGGGGGACGCGTTCGACAGCCTTAGTGATGGCCGCATTCTCAGCGCGCTCAAACTGCTGGCAGACCATC
>DASSQB010000141.1:0-3572 GCA_035702725.1 Terriglobales bacterium
GTCACTTCATGGGTGCCAGACTGCTCGATGCCATTACCAATCGCTTGTGCTCGCACCAGTTTGCCTGGCCGCGACGCAGGCCCGACGGGCGCTACTACCAGGTATGTGTGCTGTGTGGCGCGGAATATATGTACGACTGGAACTCCATGACGCGTACTGGGCGTATCCAGCCCACCATAGCCGGGCAGCCGGCTACCCAGCCGGGACACCGTTCCCGCAGACGTTCCAACTGGGTACCGCGCGCCCGCCGTCTGCGCGCCGATCTGCCCTTGGAATACCGTGAAGCCGGCACCGAAAAGTGGCATACCGGAACGGTGGAGAACATCAGCCAGTCCGGCGTCTTTTTCCGCGCCAGCGAAGTGCTTTCCCACGACACCGACGTGGAACTGGTTTTTGAGATGCCGGAGGAGATCACAGGCCAGCGCAACAGCCGGGTGCTGTGCAAAGGCTACATTGTGCGAACGATTCGCGTGCCCACGCCCAAAGGATCTCGCCCGGAACCGGCGCTTGCCGCCGCCATTTCCGGCTACACCTTCTTGCCCGAAAAGCCAGCCGCGAGCGGTACACCAGCCCCGGCGCCGTTACCGGAGAAAAAGTAGTCCGGCGGCGTACCCGACTCGCTGCTCGCACACCGAAGCATGCTAGAGAGTTCGTTAGCCCTTTGTGATCCTTCGTGTCCTTTGTGGTGATGGTTGCCCCCGCCTCAACTTGGCCAAGCGGCAATTCCTTATTTTCCAGTAAAATGCTGGGAGACACGGTTCCGAGCAGGCATGGTCGTTGAAAAGCAGCCTTCGCGCTGCTCCCGGCAAATTTCGTTTTCCGCAGGCCTATGCGCCAACTGACGCGCCTTTTGCGCTACGTGGGGCCCTATAAGGTCCAGTTGTTGACCTCGGTCATTGCCATGGCTCTGGTGGGCCTGCTGGACGCCTTCCGTCTGCTCCTGATCGGCCCCATCCTGGACGCCGTGCTGAACCCCGCCGCCCAGTCCAAGAAACTGGCTCTGTTCACCTTTCCCGGCACCCACCACACCGTCTACCTGCAACACCTGGTGCCTTCCCACTTTACCAATGCCTGGACGGTGGTCGCCTTCGCCCTGGTTGCCGCCACGGTTCTGAAGGGGATTTTCGACTACCTTGGCACCTACCTGGTGAACTACGCCGGCTACGGCATGATCACCGACTTGCGCAATGACGTTCACGACTCTTTCCTGCGCCGCTCGGCTGCCTTTTTCCAGCGCCACTCCACCGGCACTCTGCTTTCCGCCATCATCAACGACATCGAGCGCGTGCAATACGCCATGTCCACTGTGCTGGCGGAATTCCTGCAACAGGTTTTCACCCTCATCTTCGTCGCTGGCGTGGTGATCGTGCTGGGCGGCAAGCTGGCCTGGGTGCTGGTGCTCTTCATCCCGTTCGTGATTCTTTCCGCGGGCAGGATCGGCCGGCGCGTGCGCCACACCACACGCCGAGGCCAGGACAAGCTGGCCGACATCCACAACCTGCTGCACGAAACCATCACCGGCAACCGCATCGTGAAGGCCTTCGGCATGGAGGAGTGGGAGATGGGCCGGTTCCGGGCCGCAGCCCGCCGCCTGTTCCGCGCCAACCTGCGCTCCGTGGCCGCAGCCGCCATCAGTTCGCCCACCATGGACATCATCGGCGCCATCGGCATCGCGCTGCTGCTGCTCCTGGGGCGCGACCTGATCAAAGCCAAGGTATTTACCGGCGGTGTCTTCGTGGCTTTCATCATCGCTGTCTACAAGCTCTATGAGCCGGTGCGCAAGTTTGCGGTGTTTAACAATAACTTCCAGCAGGCGCTGGGCGCCTCGGCCTCCATTTTCCATTTCATGAGCCTGGAAGACGCGGTGCTGGAGAAGCCTGCCGCGCGGCAGCTTCCGCGTTTTGGCGAGAGCATCCGCTTCGAACACGTGAGTTTTTCCTACGGCGCCAATGGCGAATCCCGCGACGTGCTGCGAGACATTGACCTGACCGTGCATTCCGGCGAAGTGCTGGCCGTGGTAGGCTCCAGCGGCGCCGGCAAGAGCACGCTCGTACACCTGATCCCGCGCTTCTTCGATGTCACCGGCGGCCGTCTGCTGATTGATGGCCACGACGTGCGCGACCTCACCATTGCCTCTCTGCGCGCGCAAATCGGCATCGTCACTCAGGAAACCGTGCTGTTTAACGACACGGTGCGCAACAACATCGCCTACGGCCAGCCCGGTGTTCCCCAGGAGCGTGTAGTTGAGGCGGCCAAGGCGGCCCTGGCCCACGATTTCATAGAAGCCTTGCCGGAAGGCTACAAGACGGTGATTGGCGAGCGCGGCGTCCGCCTTTCCGGCGGGGAGCGCCAGCGCATCGCCATAGCCCGCGCCCTGCTCAAGGACGCTCCCATCCTCATCCTCGACGAAGCCACCTCTGCCCTGGACAGTGAGTCCGAAGCGCTGGTGCAATCGGCGCTGCAGAACCTGATGCGCGGCCGCACCGTGGTAGTCATCGCTCACCGCCTCTCCACCGTGCGCCACGCCAACCGCATCGTGGTGCTGGAGAATGGAGTTATCACCGACATCGGCACCCACCAGGACCTCATGAGCCATCTGGGCACGTACCGCCGCCTCTACAACCTGCAATTCCTGGACTGGGATAGCCAGAGGGTTGAGGCCGGGGCGGCGGAAAGCTGACTTATGCCGATCCATTCCATGACCGGGTTCGCACAGGCCAGGGGGCAGGTAAACGGCAGGCTGGGCTTCGCCCTGGCCCTCAAGTCGGTGAACCACCGCTTCCTGGACCTGCACTTCCGCATGCCGTCCGACAGCAGCGAACTGGAGATGAAGTTGCGCCGCCTGCTTAAGGAAAAGATGGCTCGCGGCCATGTGGAGGTGACGCTGACGCTGCAACCCATAGCCGAGCAAGGCTTTGCCGTCAATCGCCAGCTGGTTGGCGGCTACGTGGAAGCATTTCGCCGCATGGCCCAGGAACTCGGCGTCAGCGGCGAACCTGACCTCAACGCCGCCCTCAAGCTGCCCGGCGCGATGGATGCCTCGGGCGAGGCAGCCGGCGACGAGGAATTGCAGTCCAGCGTGCTGGCCACGGTAAGTGACATCCTGTGCCGCCTGAACGAGATGCGTGCCGAGGAAGGGCGGGGCATGGAGCGGGAATTGCGCGACCGCTTGTCGCGGCTGGAGGCAGGAGCCGCGGAAGTGGAAAAGCTGCGCGGCGGCATGCTGCACGCGCACCTGGAGCGCCTGCGCGCCCGCATCCAGGAACTGGTGGGCACGCAGGCCGAGCCCGAACGCATTCTGCAGGAAGCAGCGCTGCTGGCCGAGCGCAGCGACATCCAGGAAGAGTTGGTCCGGCTCAACACTCACATCCAGCACTTTCGCGGGCTGCTCGACAGCGGCGGCGAAGTGGGCAAAAAGCTCGATTTCCTCCTCCAGGAGATGAACCGCGAGGCCAATACCCTGCTCTCCAAGACCACGGGCGTTGCCGGCGAAGCCCTGCGCATCACGCAACTGGGGCTGGGCATGAAAGCGGAAATCGAGAAGTCGCGGGAGCAGGTACAGAACATCGAAT
>DASSQB010000142.1:0-7226 GCA_035702725.1 Terriglobales bacterium
GTGGCGCCATCGCCCCAGGAGAGCACAGTCGTCAGCGCATCGCCGTCTATATCACTGCACGTGGCAGTTGCCGAGACCGTCAGGGGGGCGGGGCCACTAGTCGGCGTTACGACGAGAGAACAGGTGGGAACCTGATTCCGGCTGACGGTGACCATCTGAGTCATGGAACCAGTGAGCCCAACAGAATCGGTGGCCGTGGCAGTGACTTTGTACTGCCCTTTAGCATTATAGGTGTGCGTGCCCGTAGTGCCGCTGCCGGACGTGCCATCTCCCCAGGAAATAACGACGGTTATTGGGTCTCCATCCGTATCGCTGCAGGTGGCAGTGGCCGAGACCAGCAGCGGCGCAGGGCCGCCGGTGGGCGTCACGGTCAGGGAACAGCTGGGCTGCTGGTTAGCGGTGACGGTCACGAGTTGACCAGGGGTACTGGTGGTGTTCGCCAGGTCCTGCGCGGTAACCACCACTGAGTAGCTCCCTGGAGTGCCATAGGGATGCAACGCAGCAAAGGAAGCCTGAGCCGTAGTGAAAACCGGCGAGCCGTCGCCCCAATCGACAGTCACGCTAGTGATGGCTAAGGAGTCGGTGCAATTGATGGTCGCAGTAACCGTAAGCGGTGGCGGCACAAAACCGCTAGAGGGGGAAAGAGAAAAAGTGCATTGAGGTCCGCTGCCTTGGGCGATAGCGGAAGCCGAAAGCGCCAGGCAAACAACTGCAAAGACAACAATTTTGCGCATCATGAGGATGCCGGGTCCTGGTTGTTGGGCTGTCCGTCGCTCGTTTCGCGGTCGTGGCCGCTGCCGCGTTTGATCCTGAATCCGCTTGGGATTCAGCTCTGTCGGCCAGAGTTGTCCAACAATTATACCCTGCTCAGAAAAGGCTGCAAGGGCCGGGTTCAGGCCGAAAGAACAGCCTGATCAGGCTTCGGCTGAACCCGGGCCGGAGACTGCCATAGCTGGCTGCGAAGTCCGGATTTTGCGCAGGGCTTTGCTCCGTAACAGAAAGAAGGCAAATAAGATAAGAGTGGTGGCAACGGAGAGAAGAGAACGATAGGTAACCACTGCCGCGGGGGTATCGCGGACGAACATCTCACGCAGTTCCACAATCGGCACAGAAAGCACGGCCGCCACCGCCAGAGGTGTTCCCCATGGGGGACGTGCCGAGGGCAGGTCCACAGCCTGCTCGCTGACCAGGCGCAAATCGCGCGCCACCAGCCCCAACCCGGCATACCAGGCCAACGCCAGGATGAGCGGAATGTCGTACAAACTGCCGGTATAGTAGTCGCCCCGGTCAATGGCGACGCTGGCCATAAAAGAGCTCACGGCATACAGGGAGGCAGCTCCAAATAAATGTGTGTACAAGGTGCGCCATTTGCCCTCGCTCTTCCACACCGCCACCCCCGCCAGCATCGCGAGGGCGATGTTAGCGGCGCCGTAAACCACGTTGTAGTTCTGGTCCCACCAACTGGGAAGCTGCGCCAAAGTTCGCCAGGGAGTGACGAAGTACAGGTAGAGATAAAGCCACCAGACAGTGACCATGCCGGCATTGACGGCATTGAGAAGGCTGGGATTGTCGTGCTGATCCAAATGGGGACGAACCGCCAGCGCCATCATCATAGGAATGACGTGAAGGTAAAGGACCACATCGCCCCAGAAGCCGGAGGCAGGAGGGGCGTGGAGCACCGCTTCGTAAAAAGTCCACAACACCTGGTTGAGCAGCCAGAGCGCGAATCCGAGTGAAAGCAGGGTCCAGAATGCCGGCGAACTGCCGCGGCCGCCGACCTGATTCGGCAGAGTGGTCAGATAACAGGCCAGCAAGAGCAAGGTTTGCAGGGCGTCAGAGAAAACGTGAAGCGTGTAGCCATTCGGAAGGAGCAGAGAAACAAATATCTGCGCGCAGGCCAACAATGCGGCTGCCGTGAACCACACGACACTGGCTCGCTTGAACAACACGCACGCCTTTAGAAGAAATTTTAGGGGGACACAATAACGTCCCGAGCTTAACCTGCCTGGAGTGACTATCGGAAGATGACCAGGGTAACTATCAGCGCGCGATCTTGCTGCTGTCGCGCAGGGCTGGGAAGAGCCATTGCTTCAGCTGCGCTTGCAGTTGACTAGAGACGTGAATAAAGCGGATGCCAGCACGGCCATGTTTATCGGCCCAGGCAATCTGGCCCTGGACGTCAATGGCCTCGCGAATCCCAGGTAAATTGAAGCGGGCACGAACTGACTGGCGGACAGTAGCGGGTTCGGAGAGACGCACCGCGACTCCGCCCTCGCTTACGTTTGTTACTACGGCATTAATTTCCCGGCCGGGGTTGAACTTAAGGCAGACCGGCGCATGGGCGGGCTTGCGCAGTTGTTGGCGCCGTTGTGGGTACATCAGGCTTTTGATAGCGCGCAAGCCCTGCAGCGCGCGATCCAGCGTGATGGGTTCGTACAGAACGAATTTCGCGCCCATGGCGAACGCCTCACTGACGCTGCTTTCGCCGCCCAAAATGGCGGCGATCATGGTCTTGTTTTCGCGCTGGCGGCGGATATCCTGCAAGAGTTCGTCGGCACCCGGCACACTGAAGTCAATGACCACAGCCTCGAATTTTTTTCGGTCCATCAAGGCGATGGCGGAGCTGGGCTCGCTGCACACCACCACATCAATGTCCAGGCGCGAGAAGGCGCGCATCAGGACAGCTACCTTATCCGTATCCCGGGACAACACCATGGATTGCAGAAGCATGCCTTAAGAATGGTAGGTCGGAAGCAGCCCAGGCAGTAGGTTACCGAGGTCACCGCTCTTCCGCGCAGGGTTAACTAGTCTGTTCCTCGCTGTGGCGGCAGTGCTGGCAGTTGCAGGAAAAGGCCGAATCCAGAAAGGAAATGTGCCCGTTGCTTTCAAGGTGGCGACAAGTGCGGCAGCGGTAGAGGGCCTGTCCCACGGACGTCATTTTCTGGCCGCAGAACCGGCAGGCGTAGACGTCCCTCCAGAGCTGGCGGGTGGGCTTGCGCAATGGAACAGAAGAAGCAGAAGCGGCAGGAACAGCAGGGGCATGGCAGGCTACGACCACGAGTTCGGGAACTGGCACCGGTTGCATCGGCTCAATGGCGAATTCCGCGCTTTCTCCGGCAACGTCTTCCGCTTCGGCCTGGGCACGATCCCCAAGGTGGACCCAGCTGATGCTCAGTCCCAGAAACGCAACGGCGCCGCAGATGGCGAAATCAATGGCCGGCTCCTGAAGCTGGCGGACCGCATCCAGGGCGATGATGCGGAAGGCGACGATCAGAGCGAACGCGAACAGAGCCAGGCCGCCCATGGCCATCATCTTAGGCCCAAGGGTTTCCAGTAGCTGGTCAACCCGGCTGGACGCGGCCGGGGCGAACGCCTGGGCTGAAAACTCGTACGCGTCGGCGTTATCGAAGGCCAAGTTGTTTGCGAAGCTGCTGCCCATATTGAACCTCGCTGAATTGTGCTTTGGCGTTCTGGGAAACCTGGGCCGGAATGCCCATAAGCTACTTCGCGGAAACTAAGAGGGGAATGGCACGGACGTGCCGGGGCTGTGGATTCTTAGGATTAGCCAGAGGGGCAGAGCAGGGCTTTCAGACCGAAGTCGCGACGGAGCTGCCTACGGAACGGCCGGGCTGACGGGATGGGAGGCGCTTCCGGTGGTGAGCAGCAGAGCAGCCGTAGTTCCACCCGCAGCAGCGCCGCCCAGTATGATCAAGGCAGTCTTTTTGGCCACGTGGAAGCCGTTGCCACCGGGCGTGGCACCTTTGGTCGTTTTGTGGCCTCCGGCCTGGTCTGAATCCTGGCGGGTAGTCTCCTGGCCCTCCTGGAGGACGGCGGTGGAGGCACCATCATTGATGGCCAAGGCGCCTTGGCGGGCGACGATCTGAACTACACCTTCCGAATCAGAAACCTCAAATTTGGCGGATTGCTGGGTCAAGGGGGCGATCGTCAGCCTGCCGGCACGGACCGCCATGGCTCGTGTAGTCGTCACCACGACGCCGCCGTGGGTCATGTTGACGGAATTGCCTTCGAACTGGACGGAAGAATCCGCCATAACCAGGACCATGGAACCTTCGGCGTTGATGCTGGCAACGGAATCGGGCCTGGTCGAAACCGTATCGCCGACGAAGAGGGTAGCGGAGCGCAGGGGGATATTTGCGCTTGAGCCCTCGCCGTCACTCACGGTCAATATTGCGGAATCGACGGCCAGAAGGAAAGCCGGTAAGAACAAAACCAAGCAGGTAAAAAGAGATTTTCTCAAAAAGAAACGCACTATTCCCATCCAATTGGTGATTTAAGTGTCGCTCATGCTACCTGGAGGCGGACGTGGCGGCAATTGCCAAGTTGGGTCCAGAAGATTCCTCCGTAACAGCCGGGACAATGCTCTCGGGCTCCCGGGATTTTTGGAATTGGCTTCTTATACCCGTACCGATGCTCATGCTCCTTTTCCCATGCAGATGAGTCGGGGAGGCAGAGGTACCCTACTCCTTCCGTAACTCATTTACCCCTAGTGCCGGCTCCGGATTCGGGGGAAAATGTGCCGAGTCCCCCTTTTTTAAGCTGCCAACCGGTTCACATCATGGAATTACCCTCAGAAGTGATAGCATCGCATTCGACACCAGCACAGGACCCTAAACAGGCGCTGCCGCAGGCGAAAATGCCGGTACGAGCGATGACGCAACTTTGGAGGAATTTAGAAGGTCGAGTAGTTGGAGGAAAGTTCCGCCTTACTCGATACTTGGGCGGCTCCGACCACAGCGCTGTCTTCCTGACCGAGCGCCCACAGGGAGAACCTCGCAAAGCTGCTATCAAGCTCCTCCGGGCGAACCCGGACAAAACCGCCCGCCAGCTTGACCGTTGGGCAAAGGCGGAGAAGTTGACGCACCCTCATCTGCTTCGCATGTTCGAAATGGGGCGCTGCCTCCTGGGAGACGAGGAATTGCTGTACCTGGTGATGGAGCATGCGGAGGAAGACCTGGCGCAGGTAGTAGCGGCGCGGTCCCTTACCCCGCAGGAGTGCCAGGAGATGCTGCCCCCGGTGCTGGAGGCTTTAACTTACGTACACCGCCATGGCTTCGCTCTCGGACGCCTCAGGCCGGCCAACATCATGGCTGCTCAGGACCGGGTGAAGCTCTCTTGTGATGGGCTGACGGTCCCGGGTGAGGGCAGCAACGACTTAGGCACACCCAGTGTCTATGATCCGCCGGAAACCGCTAGCGAAGGGCTTTCCCCAGCGGGCGATGTCTGGTCACTGGGAATGACGCTGGTGGAGGTGCTGACGCAGAAGGCGCCGGTGCTGGAGGCGGGACGGAAAGAGACGGCATTGCCGCCTTCGGTGCCGTCAGTTTTGGCGGATGTGGCGCGCCATTGCCTCTGTCTCGACCCCAAACAACGGTGGTCAGTGGAGCAAATCGCGACGAGGGTGTCGCCGGTGGCGGCGGCTGCGCCGACCCGGAATGAAGTTGGAAGTGGCCCGCAGGCGACCCAAGGCGGGAAAAGAATCTACGTGGCTGCGGCGGTCGCCGTGGCCGTTTTGTTGGCGGTTTTCGCCGCCAGCCGGCGTTCCACGCCTTCTCGGCCGGATGCGCAAACACTAGCATCAGTCGAGGCTAAGGCGCCGGTTGCCAATGATGCCGCCACGTCGGCGCCTGCACCTGCTGCGAAACCTGCGCCGGCCCCTGCTGCGAAACCTGCGCCGGCAGCAAGGGTGGAGTCACAGAACCCGCAGCAGCAAGCGATTGTGCGCGAGGTTTTACCCAAGGTGCCGAAGAGCGCCCGGGACACGATTCAGGGCACCATCCGCGTGCGGATCAGAGTAGCGCTTGACGAGGCCGGGAGCGTAACAGGAGCACGGTTCGATTCCGCCGGACCCAGCAAGTATTTCGCGCGCCTCGCCATGCAGGCGGCCCAGGGCTGGAAGTTCGCAGCACCGCAGTCGGGAGGACCGAATCCGGCTAAAGAATGGTTACTGCGCTTCGATTTTCGGCGGGACTCAACGCACGTAGTTCCTACACCCGTCGCCCCTTGAGCGTCTTTTCGGACGACTCTTCGGTCGAACCGTCTGTCTAGTCTGAGTGTTTCCCCTCCGCTTTTTAGAAGCTAAGCCGCAGCCCGAACTGGATGACCCGCGGCCCGCCGCCGCCCAGGCCGGGATTGCCCTGGGCCACATCCGGCGTCTGGGTAATCCCGCCGATGGGTCCGCCGTTGCTCAGGCTGCCGTCCGCATTTACTCCCGGTGTAATGGATCCGTTGGGCAGAGCGAAGTTGGGGTGGTTGAAGATGTTGAAAAACTCGGCGCGGAATTGCAGGTTCAGGCGCTCGTAGATCTGCGTGCTCTTGGCCAGCGAAAAATCCACATCCCAGTAGCCGGGTCCGAAGATGGCGTCGCGCCCCAGGTTGCCGAAGGTGCCACCGGCGGGCTGCTGGAAGGCAAGTGGATTGAGGTAGCCGGTGGCAGGAGTCCAGTTCGCCAGAATGGGATTGACGCCCGGCAAAAGATTGGGCCGCTGGTGAAAGTTGGATGGCGTGATGAAGGCGGAAGGCAGGGCGCTGGTGTCACTGGAGGTGATGATGGGGATTGGACGCCCGGACTGCACACTGACGATCGAGTTCAGGGTCCAGCCCTGGGCCAGTTTGCCAGGCAGATGTGACAGCTTTGGAACAGCATAGTCAAGGGCCGCAGTGAAGCGGTGGCGCGTGTCGAAGGTGGAGGGCCCATGCTCAGCGTGCAGATCGAAGGAATTCTGGGGCAGGGCGGCGGTGGCAAAGTTGAAATCAATGCCGTCGGAAGCATCGTCCAGCGACTTGGAAAAGATGTAGGAAGCAAAGCCCGAAAACCCGCGCCAGTTCTGGCTGCGGAAGTTGGTCTGCAGCGAGTGGTAGGTGGAGGAGCTCACCGTGGCCAGCACATCTTCGAAGCTGAAGTTGGGGTTGGGTCTCACCCCATTGATATCGGGCTGGTTGGCGTCGAGGAGGCGGGTCAGGCGCGTGCCCTTGCTGCCCACGTAGCTGATCTGGAAGGCGGAATTTTCAGAAAGTTGCTGCTGAATGTTGAAGTTGAAGTTTTGCACGTAAGGCGTTGCAAAATTATGGGGAGTGACAAATACGCTGAAAGGCGGAGTGCTGCCGCCCAGGATGGGTCCAGCCGCACTACCGTTGTAGGCGGCAGGATTGAAATTCAGGGGCAGCACGGGAACCGAGCCCACGGGATTGGCAATAAGGCCGGCGGA
>DASSQB010000143.1:0-2062 GCA_035702725.1 Terriglobales bacterium
GCGCGGGTGGCGGCCACGGTTCTGGCTGCTGCCGTGGCTTGGTGGGTGCGGGCGATGGCCGAGTTCAAGTCCGCTTGTGCTGCTCGCACCTGGTCCTGCAGGGCCTTTACTGCTGCCTGCTGCGCCTTCAGTTGCGCGTCAGCGCGGTCTTTATCCTGCTGCGAGGCCACGCCTGAGGCTGCCAGAGATATGGTGCGGTCGTGGTCGGTCTTGATCTGCTCCAGGTTGGCTTCCGCCTGCGCCAACTGGGCCCGCGTGGACTCCAGCGTGGCCTCGGAGTTGGCAACGTCGCCGGCGGTCGAACCCTTGGTGGCGGCTTCTGTGGCCAGCGTTTCGGAAACCTTTGAGCGCAGGCTGTTGATGGTGGCGGTGGCGGCACGCTCCTGCGCCTGCAATTCGTGGGCGTCGAGCAGCGCGATCAGGTCGCCCGCCTTTACCTGAGTGCCTTCGTCCACCAGCAGCTTTTCGATGCGGCCCTGAATCTGCGGGCTCACCATCACCTGGTTGGCGTCCACGGTGCCGATCAGATCCAGACCCTGACTGCGGTTGGTCGTCGCCAGGTAATAGATGAAGGCGCCGGCAAAGATCACGCTCAGAAGAATGATGAAGCGGTTGCGCTGGCTCACGGCTGTCCTCCTTCCTGGGCTGAGTTCCCGTTGTGAAACAGCGCCGCGGAAACAAAGTCGAGTACCGCCGCCCGCCGCGCGGCAATGCGCTCCGGCGAGAGCGGGTCTCCCGGCGCAATCATGGCCAGCAGCGGCGCATTAGCGAAATACGAAACGATAATTGCTATCGTACTGGGCACAAATTGAATGGGGTCCACTGGGCGAAACTCGCCGGCGGCTATACCCTCGCGCAGCACTTCGCTCACTTTCAGGAAAACGGGCCGCAGGTAGCGCTGCACGATGCGGCGCAGGTGCGGGGAGGCATTGCGCCCGGCGCTCATCCATTCCCGCTGTGCAATGCGCGGCAGCACGGGATTGGAGGCAATGTAGTCAAAGTGCGCCCCCACATAAGCGAGGTATTTCTGGCGTGGCGGCAGGTCGCTGCTCAGCGCCGCCAGTACGCGCTCCGCGAGGCCGGAAAAGACGTGGTCCACCACGGCGCCGTAGAGCGCCTCCTTGTCTTTGAAGTAGTAGTACAGCAGGGCCTTGTTGACGCGGGCAGCGCGGGCAATGGCATCGGTGCGGGCACCAGCCACGCCTTCCTGGGCGAACTCGCGCGTGGCCGCCTCGAGGATGGAGGCGCGGGTTTCCTCCGGGCGTCCGCGGCTGCCCAAGCGGTGATTTTTGGCGGTGGTAGCCATGCTCTGTAATTAACTAACTGGTTAGTTATATCACGAAGCCGCCAGGCTTGGCAACCTCCCTCTGGAGGCACTGGTTCCCGTGGCTTTGATTAGTTTTTCCCGGACGGGGTAAGGGGCTATAGTGTCGCACCCGGCATTTTTTCCGGACCCTATGCGAAACCTTCTCCTGGTAATTAGAGTGTTGCTGTGCGCTGCGCTTGTGTGTGCTCACCCGCTGCTCGCAAGTAGCGGCACGGTCACCCAAGCCGATGCGGCACTCCTTCATGCTCTGCATAATCACAACCGGGCAGCGGTTGCGGCCCTGCTGGACCCTGATTTCACCTGGATTAATTCCCGAGGCAAAACCCAGAATCGGGCGATGCTGGTGCAGAATTTTCCGCCGCCCGCCAATGCAGGTGAGCAAATTCAAATTCGGGAGTACGGCAACGCCGCGGTGGTGCGCGCGGACCGCGGTCAGATGCACGTCCTGCGCATCTGGGTGCGGCGGCAAAAGAGTTGGCGTGCCCTGCTCTACCAGGAAGTGCTGCAGGTCGCGAAATCAGAAACTCCGGGCCCGGGTTCCAGCGATTGCGAAAATCCCTGCCGCTCCATCCCGTTTACGCCGCAAACTGAAAACGAGAAAGCCGCCATCGCTTCCTGGCAGGGAGTGATGCGGGCCATGGCGACCAATGATGCCGACGCGTACGCTCGGCTCATTGCTGACGAGTTCACGGCTACCGATACGCACCACGCGCGCCCCTTCAGCAAGTCCGACCG
>DASSQB010000144.1:0-2458 GCA_035702725.1 Terriglobales bacterium
TGGCACAGTCTCCAGGGCGGGGATATTCGGCGTGCCGTTCATATAACGGTACGGCGGATCGGCGTAGCGGTTAGGCCCAACCTCGAAGGCAAAGGGATTCTTGTGGGCGGTCCATCCGGTGCAGGTGGGTTGGAGTTTGTGCCCAAGGTCGGGGCGCACGTAGAGGTAGGAGGTGCCCGGCCCGCCGCACAACCATTTCAGAACGCCGCCGCAAGCGAAGTCAACTTCCAGTTGCTGCACGTCAACTGGAACAGTGCCCAGGGACTGGAAGGTATCGAGCACGACGTGGGCGCCCACTTTGTGGGCGCGCTCCACGATGGCGCGGGCGTCGTTGATATAGGCGCTGCGGAAGATGACGTGCGAAACCGGCACCAGCAGCGTGTTTTCGTCAATGGCTTCGAGCAGGCGCTCGGTGGGCACATGGATGCCGTCGTCGCACTTGATCATGTGCACGAGGGCGCCGCGGCTGCGCTGCGCTTCCCAGAAATACATGACCGAGGGGAAGTTCAGGTCGCTGTAGACAACCTTGTTGCGTTTGCCGGAAAAATCGAAGCAGGAAGCCACCACGGCCTGGCAGGTGGTCACGTTCTGAAACGTGGCTACAGAGCCGCGGGGAGCGTTCATGATCGCGCCGATCTGGTCGCCGACCTGGGCGGCCAGCATCCACCAGCGCTCTTCCCAGGCGCGCACGCCGCGAGTGGCCCAGGTATCGGCATAACCGTGCAGGGCGTCGTACACGCCGCGGGGCATGGCGCCGAGGGAGTTGCTGATCAGGTAGGTAGTGCGCTCCAGGATAGGGAACTCGGGGCGGTAACGCAGAAGGTCGTCGGTCATGACCTGGATATTGTAATGGTCGGGCGCGATTTCTTCATGGCCAGGTAGAAGAGGGTGAGCACAACCACGTAAATGACGCCACTGATGACAATCAAATGGGAGTAGAACCAGGTTCCCGCCAGGGAAGCCAGCACAATCACAATGCCAGCCGCAGAAAGCCATACTCGACCACGCGGGCGCATGTGCAGAGCCGCCAGTTGCGCCGGTGAGAGCTTGCGCCGGAAGGCGATGTGGGCGGCAAGCGTGACCAGCCATACCAGCATGACTCCGAAGAGCGCGGCGCCCAGCAGGGAAACGTAGGCCGATTGCGGCGCCCAGCGCTCGAAGATCAGCGCCAGAATGATTCCGAAACAGGAGGCAAGCAGCGCCATCAGAGGGGCACCGGTGCGAGTCAGGCGACCGAAGCGAGTGGGAGCATAGCCGCCACGGGCCAGGGAAAAGAGCATGCGGGAATCTGCGTAAAGGCTGGCATTGGCCCCGGAGAGCGCGGCGGACAGCACGACGAAATTCATAATATTGGAGGCGGCGGGGAGGCCAGCGATGCGGAAAACGGTTACGAATGGGCTTTCGGTCACGCCCGCGCCATTCCAGGGCATCACGCCCACGAGGATGGCAATGGCGCCGAGATATACAAAGGTCAGAATCCCGAAAGTGGTTAGCACAGCACGCGGCATCTCGGAGGCGGAGCGCGATTCACCCGAGGAGATGGCCACGAACTCTATTCCCGCGAACGTGAAGAGCGCAAACGACATGGCCGCGCCCGGCGCCCAAACGCCTTTAGGGAAAAAGCCCCCCTGAGCGGTGTACTGGGGGACTACCCGCCCCCCGAGCAGGAAGGCGGCGCCAATCACGATAAAGGCGACAATGGTGACCAGCTTTACCATCGCGAACCAATATTCAACTTCGCCAAATCCGCCCACCGAGAACAAATTGACGGCTACGAGGAGGGCGGAGAACACCGCCACCCAAATGAGTGGGTGTACCTGGGGCAGCCAGTAGGACATGTAAGTAGCGGCGGCCACCATTTCGCTGCCGATGGCGATGGCGAGAGCCACCCACAATCCGTAACGGGAAATGAAACCGGCCCAGGAATTCAAGTAGAGCTCGGCATAAACGCCGAAGGAGCCGGCCGCCGGGTGCAGACTGGCCATCTCCCCAAAGGCCACAGTCACGGTCCAACTGATGAGGGCAGCCACCAGGAAGCTGAAGACGACGGCGGGGCCGGCAATCTGAATGGCAGCGCCGGAACCCAGCAGAAGGCCAGTGCCGATAGAGCCGCCCACACCGACCATAGCCATCTGGCCGGCACTTAGCTGCTGGTGCAGGCCGGCTTCGCGGGTGTCAGCCGCGGCTTGGGTAGGGACTTCGGGGGTGGCAGGCATGCGGGCGACATTACCAGAAGGCAGGCGACAGCCCCAAATCCCTATCACGGCAGCAAAAAGTACCAGCGCTACGGTCCTGCCCAGCTTTCGAACCACACTTTAGTAACCTGCGTTGTACCTCCGCTGCATTGCTGGTTACGAGGGGTTCTGCCTACAATTCAGACGTCCCCCGAAACACGCACATCCATGCTTGACCTCAGCAGACGCTCGGACAAATCCGACATTGCCAAGCGGCGGGAGAA
>DASSQB010000145.1:0-5194 GCA_035702725.1 Terriglobales bacterium
CGTAGCGGGTTCACCCTGACAGCATGCAGGCCCAGCGCAGAGTGAGCAATGGCAAGGCCGAGGTTACCGAACGAGAGAATCAACCTCCAACGGTGTTTTTGCAGCATAGGCGACCTGCCTTGAAAACTGGCAGCGTAGCAACTCTCTTTGATTGATGTAAACAGGCGTTCACGTACATTATCGCTTTTGCACCATTTCTGAGGCAATTCCGTAATGAATGTGAAGGACTAGATGCGAAACTCTTTGGCGCTTTGGCTAGCTAGCAAGCCAGTCAGCTAGTCAGGTTGGCTCACGCCGCCTCAATCAGCATGGCTATCAGCGCCGCCCGCCGCGGCAACTCCTCAATAATGACCGACTCGTTGAACGCGTGCGCGCCTTCGCCTACGCCCCCCAAGCCATCGAGGGTAGGCACCCCGAGCGCGGCTGTGAAGTTGCCGTCGGAGGCGCCGCCGGTGGATGCCTCCTCCAGTTTCCAATCAAGAAGAGCGGCCACGTCCCGTGCCTTGCCGTAAAGCGCGGCCACCCCATTGGTGCGTTCCATGGGCAGTCGGTTGATCGCCCCGGTAAGCTGCAGCCGGCACTTCCGGTTTGCCGGGCGAATGGCGTGCAGTTTCCTATCAATGTAGGCTGCGTCGCGCACGCGTGCAATGCGCACGTCTATGAGCGCCGAAGCCTCGGCCGCCACCACGTTGCTGCGCGTTCCACCTTCGACAACCCCGGCGTTCACGGAAATGCCGCGCTCCACGTCCGTAAACCCCGACACTTTCACGATCTGGTGAGCCAGTTCGACGATGGCGCTGGCCCCTTCCCCAGGAGAGATGCCGGCGTGCGCGGGAATTCCCGTCACCTTCAGGCAGTACTCGCCCACGCCTTTGCGCGCGGTTTTAACCGCGCCTTTGAGTCCAGCCGAGGGCTCCATGATCAACACCGCCGCCGACTGGCGGGCCAGGCGCTCGATAATTGCACGCGAAGTGTTGCTACCCACCTCCTCGTCGGTGTTGAGCAGCACCGTGACCGGACGCGGTAGCTCTCCATGCATCTCGCGCAGCGCGCTGAGCGCGTGCAGCATGAGCGTGATGCCGGCCTTCATGTCATAGCTGCCCGGCCCCCAGGCCCGGCCCTTTTCTACTCGCCACGGCATCTTCGCCAGCGTGCCCACTGCCCAGACCGTATCGAAGTGGCCCAGCAGCATGACCGGGCGGCGGGTATCTGCGCCCGGAAAATCCACCTGCAAATGGTTGCCACGTTGGCTCTGGCTATGGAACCTGGGCCGGCCTCCCACCGCAGCAAACTGCTCGGCTAGGAATTCGCCCAGGCGGTCCACCGCCGCCTTGTTGTCGCTGGGCGACTCCAATTCCACCATTTGCCGCAAAGTTTCAACCATGGCCTCGCGGCCCTGCTGCAGAAAGCTGAGCAGGGCCGTGGCTTCTGCCTCCATTTTCCTGGTTGCCATCTATCTCCTTAGCGATTGAAAATTTAGGAATGATGACCCGAATTGAAAATCATTAGCCCAGATTGCTTCGCTGTGGCCAGACAGCTGAACGCGACTAATTCGTCAATCGAAAATCGTCAATCGTCAATCCCCCTTACCCCTGCAGTATAATCTTCGCTTTCAGCGAGAACAGAGCATGCCGCAAACGGCGCCCCCAACCACCGAGCCGAAAGCGCCAGAGCGTACCACTCTGGACATTGCTGCCATCCAGCGCATCCTGCCGCACCGCTTCCCCTTCCTGCTGATTGACCGGGTGGTGGACCTGACGCGCAAACAGCGCATTGTGGCTATCAAGAACGTCAGCGCTAATGAGCCCTTCTTTGCAGGCCACTTTCCTGGTTTCCCCATAATGCCGGGTGTGCTGATTGTGGAAGCCATTGCCCAGGCCGGGGGTGCGCTGCTGCTTACCGAAATCGCCGACCGCGAGCACAAGCTGATGGTGTTTACCGGCATCGAGCGCGCCCGCTTCCGCCGGCCCGTGGTGCCTGGCGACCAGTTGCGCATAGAGGTGGAGGTCCTGGCCTGGCGCCACACCGCGGTGCGCATGCAGGGCAAAGCTTATGTCGGCGATAAGCTGGCTGCCGAGGCCGTGGTCACCTGCCAGCTAGTGGACCGGTCGAGGGCCGAAGGTAAGTCGCTGGCAGAGCCACAGGAGAACAGCGGGGAGTAAACGTGTCGCCAACTAAGACTACCGACGAACTTATCATCAGGCGTCAGCCGCGCTCGGCGCGGCCAATTATCCATCCTACCGCGCTGGTGGATCCGGATGCCCGAATCCCCGCTTCTTGCCGCATCGGACCCTACTGCGTGGTGGGGGCTGAAGTCGAGATGGGCGAGAACTGCGAACTGGTCGCTCATGTGGTGCTCGCCGGTCCCACTCGGCTGGGCTCGCACAACCGTATCTTCCCGTATGCCTCCGTCGGCCAGCCCCCGCAGGATCTGAAGTTTGCCGGCGAAAAGACGCGCCTGGAGATCGGCGACCACAACCAGATCCGCGAGTTCGTCACCCTGCACCGCGGTACCGCGGGCGGCGGAGGCGTGACGCGTATCGGCAGCCACACGCTGATCATGGCCTACGCGCATGTGGCCCATGATTGCGTGGTTGGCGACCACGTTATCCTGGCCAATGCGGCTACTCTCGCCGGGCACGTCATCGTGGAAGACTGGGCCACGGTGGGCGCGCTCTGCCCCGTTCACCAGTTCGTGCGCATCGGCACTTATTCCTTCATCGGCGGCGGCACCACCATTACCAAGGACGTCCTGCCTTTCTCCAAAACCGTCGCTGCCCGCGACTCCCACGCCTACGGCCTGAACGCCCTCGGCCTGGAGCGCCATGGCTTCACCCGCGAGCGCATCCGCAAACTGCACCATGCTTTCAAACTGCTTCTTGCCTCCAAGCTCAACACCTCGCAAGCCCTGGAAAAGCTCAAGTCGGAAGGGGAGCTTGGCGAGGATGTGGAACTGCTGGTTCGCTTCATTGAGAGCTCCGAGCGTGGCATTATCAAATAGTGGGCACTGGTCGGTGGTCAGTGGTCAGAAAGTCGTCAGTGTGGAAAATGCCGGTGCAGTCCTATCGAGAGCTGGTAGCTTGGCAAAAGGCCATGGACCTGGCAGCTGACATCTACCGAATCACCAAGACCTTTCCCCAAAACGAACTTTACGGAATCACTAGCCAGTTGAGGCGGGCATCGGTCTCTGTTCCCGCCAACATAGCCGAGGGTCAAGGACGGCAGACCACGGGAGAGTTTCGGCAGTTCTTGGGTCACGCACGCGGGTCGCTCCTCGAGACCGAAACTCACACCCTTCTCGCAATGCGACTGGCTATATTCCAAAGGCTGACGGCGAGGCATTGTTGAAGCAAACGGCGGAGCTTGGGAAAGTTCTCAACGGTTTGATGGCATTTTTGCGGGAGGGAAGGCGGTAACTAACCACTGGCCACTAACCACTGACCACTGCCTATGGAGCGCATCGGCCTTATCGCCGGCAACGGCAAATTTCCCATGCTCGTGCTCGATGCCGCCCGCGCGCGCGGCGCCGAGGTTGTCGTTGCCGCCATCAAGGAAGAAACTTTTCCCGAAATCGAGTCGCACGGCGCGGCCGCGGTTTACTGGATGTCTCTGGGCGAACTGGGCCGCCTGATTGACACCTTCAAGCGCGAAGGCGTGCACCGCGCCATCATGGCCGGGCAGGTCAAGCACAAGCAGATTTTTTCCAGCATCCGCCCTGACTGGCGTCTGGCCAAGCTGCTGCTTTCACTCGGCACCCGTAACACCGATTCACTGCTTGGCGCCGTGGCCAAGGTGCTGGCTGATGAGGGCATTACATTGGAGGATTCCACCAGCTTCCTGCAGCCTTTGCTCGCCCGCGCCGGCGTGCTCACCCGTCGTCCACCCACAGAAGCGGAACAGAAAGACATCGCCTATGGGCGTCAAGTGGCGCGCCACCTGGCGCAATTCGATATCGGCCAGACGGTGGTGGTCGCGGAAGCAGCCTGCTTGGCTGTGGAAGCCATGGAAGGCACCGACGCGACCATCGAGCGTGCCGGCCGCATCATGGCCGCTCTGGAAGGTGAGTCTTCCACCTTGCGCCGGCATCTAAGCATCGTCAAAGTTGCCAAGCCCAATCAGGACATGCGCTTTGATGTGCCGGTAGTGGGAGTGAAAACCATCGAAGTCATGCGTCAGGCGGGTGCAACCTGCCTCGCGCTGGACGCGGGCAAGTGCCTGCTGCTGGATGGTGATGCGGTCATTGCCGCCGCCGACGCCGCCGGTATTTGCATTGTCGCGAATTGATAGGAGGGATCATGGCGCAACCCGGCCCCCAGATAGACGAGAAATCCCGCATCGCCGACCAACTCAAGCGTGCCTTCGAGGGCGATGCCTGGCATGGGCCGGCGGTGCTGGAAGTTCTGGAAGGAGTGAGCGCGCGGGCAGCCGCGAGCAAGCCCCTGGCCGGCGCCCACAGCATTTGGGAGTTGGTGCTGCACATTGCCGCCTGGGATGGCGCTATCCGCCGTCGCATGGAGGGGCAAGCTCTGCAGCTTACAGACGAGCAGGACTTCCCGGCGGTGAAAGACACCAGCGACTCGGCTTGGCGCGCCGCCTTGGGACACGTGAAGCAGCGCCATGCCGAGCTGATCCAGGGAGTTCTCTCCATGCCCGACCACCGCCTGACTTCGCAAGTTCCGGGAAAGGACTACGACTTCTACTACATGCTGCACGGGGCCGTGCAGCACGAGCTTTACCATGCTGGCCAGATCGCTCTGCTTAAGAAAGTTGCCAAGTGAGTTTGTGGCGCGGGCGCCCTCGCCCGCGAGAAAAGGGGAGGCCCGGCCACCGGTTTGGAGCAACTCCCGCAACTTCCGGCGGATTCCTAGTGGGTAGGACCATGAAGGTTTTCCTCGTTGTATTCGCTCTCCTCGCAGCCATGCTGCTGCCTCAGCCCTCGCTCGCCCAGGCTAAAACCAGCCAGAAGGCCGGAAGCTTCACCGGCTGTCTCACCGCGGCAAACGGGCTACTGCTGCTCCAGCAAGGTGGGGGTCACGCCTACGCTCTGCACGGTAATACAGAAGAGTTGTCCAAGCACCTGGACCACATCGTGCAGGTGCAAGGCACGCCGGAAAAGCCGCAAAACCCAAACAAAATTGGCGCCGCCCTGCGGGTCAAGAGCTGGAAAGCTGGGGCCGAATGTCACCTGAATCTG
>DASSQB010000146.1:0-10815 GCA_035702725.1 Terriglobales bacterium
CCTCAGCGGCTGCAGGCCGCCATGCCAGCCCGCACATGCTGCGCCACAGCTGTGCCACGCACATGGTGGAAAATGGCGCCGACCTGCGCACGGTGCAGACGATCCTGGGCCACGCCGACATTGCCACCACGCAGGTTTACACCCATGTGGCCCTGGACCGGCTGCGGAATGTGTATAAACAGCACCATCCGAGGGCGAAGAAGCATTGAGTAATTGTGTTATTGAATAATCGGGTAATTGAAAGGCCTGCGCTCGGCATTCAGCAATCAGCATTCAGCCGTGAATGGTTGTCGCGAACTGCCAAAAATCGTGGCTGGTTTGAGTGCCCAGGGCTCAGTAGCGCCGGCATCTTGCCGGCTGTCGCGAGCGCATCTTGCGCTCGCCGCTGTGGGCATATCAATCTGCCGAAAACGATGGGTGGCTGAATGCTGAGTGCTGACCGCTGAATGCTCGCATGGCGAAGGCAACACAACACGAACCCCGTACCGTTGTGGAAAAGACTATCGCGCAGTTTCTCCGCGTGCTGCGGGCGCGCAATGCTTCGCCGCATACCATCAACGCCTACCGCAAGGATCTGGCGGGATTTGCTGCGCACGTCGGAGAAGCGTGCTGGGAGGATATTGACCATGTGCGCATTCGCGGCTTCCTGTCGCGTCTGTACGAGCGCGGGCTGAGCAAGACCTCGGTGGCGCGCTCGCTGGCAGCTGTGCGCTCGCTCTATCGCTGGCTGGCGCGGGAAGGCGTGGTGGTGCAGAACCCGGCCAAACTGGTAGCTACTCCGCGCCTGCCGAAAAAATTGCCCCGCGTGCCCACCATCGAGGAGATGAACACAGTGCTGGAGGGCGAACTGCCGGAGGCTGCTGCGTTTCCAGAACGCGACCGGCTGTTGCTGGAGCTGCTCTACGGCTGCGGCATTCGCAATTCCGAACTGGTGGGCATCAACCTGGAAGACGTGCACGTGCAAAATGAGGCCATCCTGGTGCGCGGCAAGGGTAAGAAGGAGCGCTACGTGCCCTTCAATCCGGCGGTAGCTTCGGCGCTGCAGGCCTATCTTCCGGCCCGGCGGCAGGTGGTGATGAGAGCAGGGAAGAGCACGCCGGCGCTGCTGGTCAACCGCCGCGGCGGGCGGCTTACCACCCGCAGCGTGGGAAGAATTGTGAAAGCCATTGCGGTGGCCAAGGGGCTCTCGCCCGATGTTCACCCCCACACCCTGCGCCACGCCTTCGGTACGCACATGCTGCAGGAGGGCGCTGACCTGCGGGCCATCCAGGAATTGCTGGGACACGAGCGGCTCTCCACGACCCAGCGCTACACCCAGCTCTCCATGCAGCACGTGATGCAGGTGTATGGAAAGACGCATCCCAGGGCGAAGTGAGGGAGTAGCACTCAGTACCTGGAAACTGCTGCCGGTTTTTTCGGAAGGGCGTGGCTTCAGCCGCGCCGACTGGAGCCTGCGTTTGCTCCGGCTTTAGCCGCTGAGGGTTAAGTTTCCGTTGCCAGGAATGTTGTATTCGGAATTGCATTGAAATTCGCTATCGCAGCGGTCGTAAATGCATAGGTCCTTCGACTCGGCTCATGTCGCTGCGCTCAACTCGCGCTAGCTCAGGATGACAATTTGATTTTTGTTGCGCTGCGCGGCTGAAGCCGCGCAGACTGGAGCCCGCGTTTTCTCCGGCTTTAGCCGCTGAGGGTTAAGTTTCCGTTGCCAGGAATGTTGTATTCGGAATTGCATTGAAATTCGCTATCGCAGCGGTCGTAAATGCATAGGTCCTTCGACTCGCGCTCATCTCGCTGCGCTCAACTCGCGCTCGCTCAGGATGACAATTTGATTTAGCTCTGCGACCGCCGAAAACGCTACATTCCAAGTTGTCGATGAAGGGAACACGAGACACATTTTTGAATACGAGCACGCTCTTGAGGAGCTATTGAGATGCTCGCTGAGGCGCAGGAGAGTATCCGGTTAGCGGAAGCAACCTCAGAAAAATGGGTATTACGTACCAGGTACCGATTTCTCGTGCAACCGCTCCCACATCTCCACCACGCGCTGCTTCAGTTCCGCGGTGAGGGCGGTGTAGGCGGCTTCGCCGGGCTGGACATCGGCGGGCGGGAGCAGCGGGTCGCCGAAGGCGATGCGCAGCGGATGCGGGCCCTGGTATTTCTTGCCGCGCGGCCACACTTCATAGAAGCCGTCCATGGCTACCGGAACGATGGGCACGCGCAGGTGGGTGGCCAGGATGGCGGCGCCTTTCTTGAAATTGCGGGGTACGCCATCAATGCTGCGTTCTCCTTCCGGAAAGAGCACCAGCACCTTGCCGCGGCGCAGGCCATAGGCGCCGGCGCGCATGGCGGAAACCAGAGCTGAATCCGGGTCCACGGGAATCACTTTGAGCAGGCGCGCCGCACGCTTAGGCAAGATGGCGCCAAAAATTTCCGTGGTCCCTAGAGAGAACGCGTCGCGGAACAGCGGCCAGGGCACCACCCCGGCCAGCACGATGGGATCAACAAAGCTCTGATGATTCGGGCAGATGATGCAAGGGCCGTGCTCGGGCAGCTTTTCGATGCCGGTGACCTGCAGAGCGAAGCGATCGTGCGAGATCATCTCCACGATTTTCGCCAGGCCAAAACCAATGGCAGTGGTAACAGGACGGCGGCGGATGGCGGCGCGAACAAATTCGTCAGCCGTCCCGGCTTGCAGCACTGAATCCCAATCCACGCCGGCCTTGGCTTCAGCGCCCCCGGAGCCAGTCGCCGCGAGCACGCGATCCACCAGCTCGCGAACGGTGTAAACCTCGGACATGACGGATTCGGGCAGGTTGGCGCCAAATTCCTGCTGCAACGACATGAGCAGCTCAACCCGCTGGATAGAGTCGAGGCCAAGGTCAAGCTCGAGATTATCGGCAGGACGAATTGAGCCCGAGCCGGAGCGCGCCTCCTGACGGAGGATGGCCAGCGCCCGCTGCACTTCAGGGCGCTCCAGCCAGAGCTGGTCTTCTTCACTGAGTGGCCGAGCTTCCGGCGGCGGGCCACCCTCTTCTTCCAGTTGACCGGACTCCTGTTCCTGGCGCACCCGCTGCTCGATTTCAAAGCGCTTGAGCTTGCGAGTGGTGGTGCGAGGCAACTCGTGCTGCCAGATTTCGTAGCTCAGGATGCGCTTGGTCGCGGGAAGCTGCGCTGAAAGGGTCTCGATATCGAAGCGGATCACCTCTTTGGTGTTGACGATTTTGCGCTCGCGCAGCACCTCGAAGTTGGGCGCCAGCACGGCGTGCAGTTTTTCGGAGTAGGGCTCGCCGGGGCGGCTCTCCAGGCCCATGACGCAAATCTCTTTAATGAATGGCGACTGGAGGTAGTGGTGCTCGATTTCTTCCGGGTAAATGTTTTTGCCCGAGCTGAGGACGATGATTTCCTTCTTGCGGCCGGTGATGAAGAGATTGCCGTGCGAGTCGAGGCAGCCCAGGTCGCCGGTGAGCAGCCAGCCATCGCGCAAGACGGCGGCGGTGGCGTCGGGCCGGTTGTAGTAGCCCTGCATGACGATGGGGCCGCGAATGGCGACTTCGCCAGTGGCAGGGCCGGCGCCGTCTTCCGGCGGTTGCGGATCGAGCAGCTTGACTTCCACCCCGGGCAATGGCGGGCCCACCGAGCCAATGGCGCGGCTGCCGGGCGGGGTGCAGGTGGCGCCGCCGGTAGTCTCGGTCAAGCCGTAGGCCTGCAGAATCTCAAAACCAAGAGCGTAGAGGTCACGGCCTACCTGCGGGTCAAAGCGCGAGCCGCCGGTGATGAGGTAGCGCATGCGGCTGCCCAGCATCTGGTGAACGCGGCGGAAAATGAGTTTGCCGGGATTCGCGCCCAGGGAGCGGGCCGCGCGGCAGAGCTTGAGCAGGGCGCGAAAGCCGAGGCGGGCGGCGGCTCCGCGCTGGCCTACTTCCTTCAACATGCGCTCGTGAATCAGGTAGAAGAACTGGGGCACGCAGCAGAAGAGCGTAATGTCGCGCTCGCGCAAGGCGCGCAGCAATTCGGTGGTGTTCAGCGATTCCAGATAGACGATGCGGCCGCCCACGGCCAGGGGCACCAGCAGGTTGGCCATCTGGGCGAGAGCGTGAAACAGGGGGAGGACGCCGAGAATGGCATCGCCCGGCCCGATCTTGAAGATGCCCAGAGCACCCTCAAGTTCACCCACCAGGTTGGCCTGGCTGAGCATGACGCCCTTGGGATCGGCGGTGGTGCCGGAGGTGTAGAGGATGGCGGCGGTGGTGGCTGGTTCAGCGGGGGCAGGCAGGAATTCACGCGGGGCAGTGGCGAGAATTTCATCCAGATGCGCAACGGCGTGGGCGGCCTCGGCGCCCACGCCAGAAGCCGCGTCCACGCCTTCCAGCAAAGCCAATTGAACGCCAAGTTCATTGGCCGCCTGGCGAGCGGTGGAGAGGTGCTGGGAATCGGTGAACAGCAGAGTGGATCCGCTGTCACCCAGCAGCTTGGCTACCTGATCGGAGTGGAAGGCAGTATCGAGGGGAACGGCAATGCATCCCGCGGCCAGCGTGCCCAGGTAGGCAGCGACCCAGCGCGGGCTGTTAGCCGCGAGGAAAGCAATGCGCGCGCCCGGATGATAACCGTGGCCTCGCAACCATCCGCCAATGGCGGCGGCAGCCTTCCGCAACTCGGCATAGGTGACCTGTTCGAGCCGGTCCCGGCGCTGCATTTCCAGGGCAACCGCTTCCGGCCATTGCTCGGCCGCTTCCTGAAACCGGTTATAGAAGGTGCGCATTATCCGTGCTCGGAATATAACGGAAATCCCGCAAAAACCGTGCATATCGCAGGTGCAACTCTTTGCACCCTTGCCCGCTTTTGCTACCACTGAGGTGGGATTGACAGGTGGAGATGGGCAACCTAAGCTCCTCTTCTGTGGCGTTAGCAGCAGTTCGTGCGTGACGGTTATGACCAAGGTTCTGCGGTTTGTAGTTGGGGGATGTCTTAGCCTGGTTCTGCTTTACTGCGGGGCGGGCATGGTTATGGGAATGCTTCTGGGCAGGAATCTTCCTGCATTTCCTTTTTCCTGGGTGGACTGGCTCAATCGTCCCAACTTTCCGCCCTTGCTGGATCACGTAGTCAACTTCATTATGATGAGCATGCTGGCAACTGTGTTCAAAGACCTGGGACGGCAGAGAACCTCTCCTTCCAAAGCCGGCGACAGCGCCATCTGATTTCCTTCGGTGGCGGGCTTCGTGATGAATCCGCCATGCCCCTAACCGGCGTGGTCCGAATCGCAAGCTGCGGCATCTAATTGTGTTAGGCTCATAATGATCGGGGTGGAGTGTCTGCCCAGCTGGAAACGTAACAACTTACGTCTCCACCGGACCACGCCTGTAGCCATAATCAACCGGGAACATAGACTTTGATCGTAGATAAAGCAATCGGAAAGGTCTTCGGGACCAAGAGCGAGCGGGTAATCAAGCGCCTGCAGCCCACGGTGGAGCAGATCAATGCGCTGGAGCCGCAGATGCAGGCCCTGAGCGACGAAGATCTGCGCGCCAAGACCCAGGAGTTCCGCGCCCGCATCCAGGAGCGGCTGAGCGCAGTCAAGGAAGACGCAGAAGGAGATGCCGAGCGGGCCAAGGAAATTGATAAAGAGCGGAAGCAGGCGCTGAAGGACGCGCTGGAGGAGATCCTGCCTGAGGCGTTTGCGGTGGTGCGCGAGGCCGGCCGCCGCACCCTTAACATGCGGCACTTCGATGTGCAGCTGATCGGCGGCATGGTGCTGAATTCGGGTTCCATCGCCGAAATGAAGACCGGCGAAGGAAAAACGCTGGTCGCAACTCTGCCCGTCTATCTGAACTCCCTGGTGGGACGGGGCGCGCACGTGGTCACGGTCAACGACTACCTGGCCAAACGCGACGCCGAGTGGATGGGCAAAATTTACCGCTTCCTGGGCCTGACCGTCGGCGTCATCGTCCACGACCTGGACGACGAAGAGCGGCGCGAGGCCTACGGCGCCGACATCACTTACGGGACCAACAACGAGTTTGGCTTCGACTACCTGCGCGACAACATGAAGTTTGACCTGAAGGACTGCGTGCAGCGCGGCCACTTTTTCGCCATCGTGGACGAAGTGGACTCCATCCTGGTAGACGAGGCCCGCACCCCGCTCATCATCAGCGGTTCCAGCGACGAATCCACCGACAAATACTTCAAGGTGAACCGCATTGTTCCCAAGCTGGAAAAGGGCGAGGAGATCGAAAAATCGCTGGAAGAGAAGATCCTGACCGGCGATTACGTGGTGGACGAGAAGCACAAGACCATCACGGTGAGCGACGAAGGCTGGGAGAAGGTGGAGAAGCTGCTGGGCATCGGCAACATCGCCGATCCGGAGAACTGGGACCTCAAGCACCACGTGGAGACGGCGGTCAAGGCGCACGCCCTCTACAAGCGGGATGTGGACTACGTGGTGAAGGACGGGGAAGTAATCATTGTGGATGAGTTCACCGGGCGCCTGATGCCGGGGCGGCGCTGGTCCGACGGCCTGCACCAGGCGATTGAAGCCAAGGAAGGCGTGAAGGTGGAGCGCGAGAACCAGACGCTGGCCACTATCACCTTCCAGAATTACTTCCGCATGTACAAAAAGCTGGCAGGGATGACCGGCACCGCGGAAACCGAAGCAGAAGAGTTCGAGAAGATTTACGGGTTGAACGTGATTGTGATTCCCACCAACCGGGTGCTGCGGCGCGTGGAAAACTCAGATGTGGTGTATCGCACCACACGAGAAAAATACTTCGCTGCCGCGGATGAGATCCAGAAGCTCCACGCCAAGGGGCAGCCCATTCTGGTGGGCACCACCTCTATTGAGAAATCGGAGCGGCTTTCCGAGCTGCTGAAAAAGAAAAACATCAAGCACGTGGTGCTCAACGCCAAGTACCACGAGAAAGAAGCCGAAATCGTGGCTCAGGCGGGCCGCAAGGACATGGTGACCATCGCCACCAACATGGCGGGTCGCGGCACCGACATTCTGCTGGGCGGCAACCCCGAATTCATGGCCAAGAGGGAGTGCATGAAGAAGGGAATTGCGCGCCCGGTTAAAACCGCGGAAGGCGTAATCGAGGCGGCGGCGGAAAATCCCGACTTCACCCGCTGGTACTACGAAGGCAAGGAATTCGAGGTCCCTAACGCGCAATGGAACGAAATTCTCAACCGCTACAAGGCGGAAACCGACGCCGAGCACGAAGAGGTAATCGCAGCGGGCGGACTCCATATTCTAGGAACGGAACGCCACGAGGCGCGGCGCATTGACAACCAGCTCCGCGGCCGCTCTGGCCGCCAGGGCGACCCCGGCTCTTCCCGCTTCTATCTGTCGCTGGAAGACGACCTGATGCGCATCTTCGCCAAGGAGTGGGTGTCGAACCTGCTGCAGAAGCTGGGCATGGAAGAAGGGGTGCCCATCGAGTCGCGGCTGATCAGTCGCCGCATTGAGGCGGCGCAGAAGGCGGTGGAGGCGCAGAACTTTGAGGCCCGCAAGCACCTGCTGGAATACGACGACGTGATGAACAAGCAGCGCGAGGCGGTCTACGGCCTGCGGCATCAGTTGCTGGAAGGGCTGGATCAGAAGGAGCTGATCCTGGAAGATTACGTGGCCGGAATCCTCAGCGAGCTGATGGACAAGTACGCGGCGCGCGAAACCCACCCCACCGACTGGGACGTCAAGGCGCTGAAAAACGAGATTTTCACCCGCTTCGGCGTGGACATCGAGAAGGAAGGCGTGAAGCCGGGGCAGTTAAGCCGCCAGGAACTGGGCGACACCATTTTCGACAAACTGCAGGAGCGCTATAACGCCAAGGAATCGCTGATTGGCTCGGACGCCATGCGCTACCACGAGCGCATGATCATGCTCAGCGTGCTGGATTCGCAGTGGAAAGATCACCTGCTGAGCATGGACCACCTGAAGGAAGGCATAGGGCTGCGCGGCTATGGACAACACGATCCGCTGGTGGAGTACAAGCGCGAGTCCTTCGACATGTTCGAAGCCATGATGAACCGCTTCCAGGAAGACACGGTGCGCTACCTGTACCTGATGCAGGTAGTGGAGCAGCGCCGTAGCGATGAGCCGCAGTATCCCGGAGGGGATGAGGAAGAAGGCGGCGTTGCGTTCGGCGGCGGTGGGCGGCCACCGGAGTTGGACGGCGGAGATGGGGCGGGAGTCCGGGTGCCGCGGCCAGGAGGGGATGGCAGGCGCCCGCGGCGGGCGGCCACCTCGGTGGACGAGCTGGAAGAGGAATTCCAACGCAAGAAGAGGCGCGAGCTGGAGCAGGCGCGCATGGCGGGCAGCGGTGAATACCAGCCGGTGCAGCAGGTGGTGCGCGGCGCCGCCAAAATCGGTCGCAACGACCCTTGTCCCTGCGGTTCGGGCAAGAAATACAAGAAGTGCTGCGGCGCCAGCGCCTGAGCTTTACAATACGATCCGCCGTTTCCGCTTGACCCCGCCTTATGTATCGTGTAACGATAAGTCCCGCAGCAACCTTCATTGTACTGCGAAAGTATCGTGACACGATGTGTTTGTTTCGGCTCTTGGAGAACCTCGGGAACCTTTCTTTCTTTTCCGACATCTAAATAAGGCAGATATGATTGCACTCAAACTGGCAAGGCTGATTGAAGCTCATGCGGACCAGCTTGCCGCGGGCCTGGTAGAAAAAATCGGCACTTCTTTGCGCACCGCGGAGTATCGTCACGCCGTTCCGCGGGAAGAACTGGAACGCTCGGTGCGCGAAATTTACCACCACATCAGCGACTGGCTGCTGACCAAAACGGAAAGCGACGTGGAGCTGCGCTTCACTGAAACCGGGATGCGCCGCGCCGCCGAGGGCTTGTCGTTCAGCCAGCTACTCTGGGCCCTGGCCATGACCAAGGAGCACCTGTGGGGCTTTCTGCAGCGGGAGGCTCTGATTGACCGTCCGGTGGAGTTGTTTGGCGAACTGGAGCTGATGATGCTGCTGGACCAGTTCTTCGACCGCGCCATGTACTATGCCGCGGCCGGTTATGAGCAGGTTATCGAGGAGCGCGAAGTAGAAGCGCGGCTGGGAGCGGACTAGCTGATGAGCTGTCTGGCTAACTAGCCGTACGCTCGACGGGGGCATCCTGAGCGGCTTCAGCCGCGAGGGGTCTCGCGAGCAGCACACAAGGATGTCGGTGGTGCACGCGAGATGCTTCGGTGCTAAAGCGCCTCAGCATGACGCCGTTCCGCAGAAGGCGTTTCGCCACAAGGCTTGAAATCTTGAAACCTGCGAAACCTTGAAACTTCACTTCAATCCCAATCTTTCAGCTTTGGCCACACCTGCTGCAGATTCTGTTTCATGCCGCGGCACAGCAACACCGGGTGCCGCTCAAAGGCCGACCCGTAGGGATTGTTCAACTCGGCCAGCACCTCGACGCTGTTGCACCATTGGCTCAGTTCCTCTGGCCGATCCCCAAGAACGATCATGATTTCGCCGGTGTAGTTGCGCGGTCCCCATAGCCAGTAGCTCTGATGAGCACCAATGGACTTGGGCAGGCCGTACTTGGGGCCTAGCAGGTCAATGGCGCCGGATTCGGCAAAATTGTTGCCGATGATGGCGGTCTTGGCCTGCTGATCGGGCGGCAGGCTGTGGTACGCGCGGGAAACGGCCTGCACCATCTCCGGCCAGCCGAACTGCCAGGCAAAATAATGCGGCAACTCCGCCCGGGCGTGCGCTTTTTCGCTGGCTTGCGGCTTGAGAGGAAACTCTTCCACGTACCGAACCAGGCGTGGGGGCGAGAGCAACGGCAGATTCAGGGGAATGATGGCGGCAGTCGCGGCCAGCAGCAGGACAACGAACGCGGCCTGTGCCCAAAGGCCACGGCGGTTGCGAGTCAAACGCTCCAGCGCCACCGCCCCGGCAGCCAAAGCGAGCGGATACACCGGCGAGGTGTAGTAATCCTTGCCATGCAAAATAAAGAAAGTGGCGAACACCGCCAGGAAGGTCCAGCCCAGCAGGCGGTAGGGCCGGGCATTGCGCGCAAAGAACAGGTAGATAATGCCCGCCAGCCATACCGGAGTGGTGAGCGGATTCATGATCAGGATCTGCTGCAGCAGATATTGCCCGGGGCTCAGCACCACATCACGGCCACTCGCGCGGATGTTGCGCATCAGTTCCAGGAACGGGAAGTGATGTTGGATGTTCCACAGCAGGTTGGGCAGGAAGAGAGCGAAGGCGAGCGCACCAGCGAGCCAGATCCACTTATATGCCAGCGCCTTGCGCTCAGGCGTGAGCAGCAAACCGGCCACAACGCCGAAACCGAACACGGCCATGGAGTACTTGTTCTCCAGTCCAATGCCGCTGAGCAGTCCGAACCAGAGCCACAGCTTCTGGTTGCCGGTCTTAATAATTCGAATCACGACATAGGCGCAGCCCATCCATAGCAGCGGCTCCCAGGAGTTCATACTGAAAAGGTAGTCGATGACCAGGTAGACGCTGGAGCAGGCAACGCACAGGGCTGCAAGTACCTGTGAGAAACGCCCGCCGCCGAGTTCGCGGGCGATGGCGCCGGTAACCAAAACCGTGGCGGCACCGGCCAAGGCGGGTACGAAGCGGATGGCCAGCAGGGAAGTGCCCAGGGTGTGTCGCACTAGCCAGGCGACCAGGGCGATCAGCGGCGGCTGGTCTACATAGCCCCAGGCCAGATGCTCGCCGCAGGCCAGGTGGTACATTTCGTCGCCGAAGTAGCCATAGCGGGAGGCGGTGAGCAGGTGCAGCAGCAGCAACGCGCCGGCGACGTAGGCGACCAGGGCTGCGCCACTAGACCAGCGGGAAGCTGGTTGCG
>DASSQB010000147.1:0-15112 GCA_035702725.1 Terriglobales bacterium
GCAGGCCGGCGCCGCGGGCAGGATATACGCAGGCAGCTTCGATTGCGATGCCGAGAAGAACACCAGCACTACCGTGATCCAGGTCAAAAAGAAACTGTCGGCGGGAATGGTGCGGTCTTCCTCATCGGGTTCGCGCTTCCAGCGCCGCACTGCGCTGGCAAACGCAGCAGCCACCAGGAAGGTCCAGGGCACCATGGCCAGCAGCAGCACAGGTACGAAATACCACCACGGCTGCAAGTGGTGATAGAGATTGGTGCCGAACCGTGCAAAGTTCTGCTCGATGATGAAACTGTGGAAGAAGCCAGGATTCTCCCGCTGCACCGCGATGTACCAGGGCAGCGCGGCGGCTAAGAAAAGCAGCAACCCCGGCCACCACAAGGTCTGCGCAATCAACCGCAGATTCCGCCAGGCGACAGCGAACAGCAAAATGATGATTCCCGCCAGCACCACCGCCACCGGCCCCTTGGCCAGCGTGGCCAGTGCCAGGAAAAAATAGAACACCAGCAGCCAGCGCCGCCTTCCGCCCTCATACCAGGCCAGCCACGCGACCAGCGCGATGGTGAAGGTCGCTGCCAGTGGCATGTCTGTCGACGCGCTACGCGCCAGGCCAATCACACCAGCAGCGCAAGCAGTTATCAATGCCGCGTCCAGCTGAAAACCGCGGCGGAATTGGCGAAAGAAAAGGTATATGGCCACCACCATGGCCGTGGCATCCAGCGCGGAAGGCAGGCGCGCCACCCAGTCGCTGACGCCGAAAATTTTGTAGCAGACCATTGCCTGCCAGTAGTAGAGGATGGGCTTCTCCAGCCAGGGATGACCGTAAAGAAATGGCGTGACCCAATGGTGGCGCTCGAGCATTTCCCGCGCCACCTGAGCGTAGCGCGGCTCGTCGGCGCCCACCAGGCCAAAGGCTCCCAGTCCGAAGTAGAAAAGAAAGGCGCAGAAGCCGGCCAGGGTAAGCCATTCCAGGCCGGTTCTCAGTTCTCGGTTCTCAGAGGCAGTTGTCAGTTGTCAGTTCTCAGTTGTCAGTTCTGGGCAGATACGCAATGCATCGCGGGTGTAGAACACGACGCGGCTCTGCTTCACCAGGAGTTTACTGCACGGTGGGAGTCAAGCGCAGTTGTTCCATGATGCGGGCCACGGCCACGGAAAGCGGGCCGTCAATGGAGCAGCCGCTGGCACAATCGTGTCCCCCGCCGCCGAAATGTTCCGCCACCTTGGCCACGTTCACGTCGCCCTTGCTGCGCAGGCTTACACGGTAGCGGTGGTCAGAAAGCTCGCGGAAGAAAATAGAAACCTCTACTCCTTCGATCGCCAGAGCATAATTCACCAGGCCTTCGCAATCTTCGTCGTTGGCCTCGGACTGTGCCATGTGCTCGCGCGTCACCCACATCCAGGTGACCTTGCCTTCGCGGTGCAGGTTGGAAAGCGCTGCGCCCAGCAGGCGCATCTTGGAAGTGGGATGGGAGAAGTACACGCCCTGCGCAATTCGCGCCGGGTCGGCGCCGCAAAGCACTAACTCGCGTGCCAGCGCGAAAGTGTGCTCATTGGTCCCGATAAAGCTGAACGAACCCGTGTCCGTCAGCACCGCGGTATACAGGCAGGTCGCGATCTCCGGCGAAATCGGAACGCCCGCCTGGCGCGCCAGCCGGTAAACCATTTCGGCGGTGGCGCAGGCGTGGGGGTCAATCCAGTTAATATGAGCGAAAGGGCGCGCCGAACTGTGATGATCAATATTGATCAGAAAGCGGCCATCCAGGCCCTGCAGGCGAGTGCGCTGCACGCTGTCGCATTCCAGTATGATGGCCGCATCAAAGCCGTTATTAATCTCGCAAGCCTGCACGATGGAATCGGCGAAAGGGAGGGGGCGGTAAATGACCGGAACCGGGTCGGCCATCACCACCTGCGCCTCTTTGCCCAGTTGGCGCAGAATCTGCCAGCAGGCCAGCACCGAGCCCACCGCGTCGCCATCGGGGCGCGCATGCGAGGTGAGCAGGAACCGGTCCCGCCTTCCGATCTCGTTTAGCACTTCCTTCAACATGACTTACACTGCCGCCAGCCGCCGGGCCTTGCCCGCGGGCGCTGATTATTTTTTGTTCGGCTTGATGCGCTTCAGAAGTTGATCAATTCTAGCCTCATATTGCTGGGACTTGTCCAGCGCAAAAAACAGCTCGGGTGCATGACGCCGTTGCATGCGCTCGGCCAGTTCATGGCGGATGAAGCCGCGTGCCGCCGCAAGCCCGGCCAACGTTTGTTGGGCTTCCTGTTCCCCGCCCTGCACCACCACTAATACATGGGCTGACTTGCCATCGGCAGCGAGCTGCACCTCGGTAACGTTCGCCAGGCCAATGCGGGGATCGCCCAGCTCGCCTTCCAGGATGGTCTCGATCTCCTCGCGCAGGGCTTCGCCCAGCCGTTCGCGATGATGTTTGTGGCTGCGCTGCTCTGGCATAACCCCGAAAGAACGCTAGAGAATATCAAAAATTGGGAAGCCGGACGCCACACTTAAGTGACCCCTCAACCCTGGTTTCCCGTTTCAGGAAATAGAAATTTGCACTACATCTGCTAGCAGGTGATTACAGGAGGGGAGAACAAGTCCTCGCGTCAGAGATACTCGAGGAAAGAGTCCGCCACTTCGGCGCCGGCGTTGTTGGCGATGCGCATGGATTGCCGCTCCACATTATGCATCAGGCCGTCCAGGTAATCGCGCGAGTCGGAGATGCTGACCACTCCCAGCGTGGCACGCTGCCACAAGTCGGTGTGGTCCAGCTCCGCTACCGCCACATTGAACTGGGAACGGAGCCTGTCCTTCAAGCTGCGCAAAACCTGGCGCTTGTCCTTCAGGGAATGAGCGCCTTCGATGCGCAGCTCGAGGGTGAGAAGTGCAACCAAGTTTCGAGTTTCCAGCTTCCAGTTTCAGGTCCGGCCCGAGTTGATTCGAAACTCGAAACTTGAAACTGGAAACCTGCTCTAGGCCAGCGCTTCCGCCGCAATCCGCTCGGTGACGAACGCTTCTATCACATCGCCGATTTTGACGTCGCCGTAGTTGGCGATGGCGATGCCGCACTCCATGCCGTTGCGCACCTCGTTGACGTCTTCCTTGAAGCGGCGCAGCGACCCGATCTTGCCCTTGAATACCACCACGTTGTCGCGCAGCAGCCGCACTTCGGAGTCGCGCTTGATGTTGCCGTCCTGCACATAGCAGCCCGCCACGGTGCCCACTTTGGGAATGCGGAAGGTCTCGCGTACCTCCGCCCGCCCGTGGTAGGTCTCTTTGATGGTCGGCTCCAGCAGGCCGCTCATGGCCTTCTTGATCTCGTCCTGCAGCTCGTAAATGATGGAGTGCAGGCGGATGTCCACCTTCTCCTGCTCCGCCAGTTCCTGCGCTTTGCGCTCCGGCCGCACGTTGAAGCCAATGATGATGGCGTTCGACGCCGAAGCCAGCAGCACGTCGCTTTCGGTGATGGCGCCCACCCCCGCACGCAGCAGGTTGATGCGCACCTTATCGCCCGACATCTTGCTGAGCAGGTCGCTCAGCACCTCCACCGAGCCCTGCACGTCGCCTTTAAGAATGATGGAGAGCTCCTTGCTGCCGCCCTCTTTCATCTGCTGCGCCAGGCCTTCCAGCGACATACGGGAGCTCTTGGCCAGTTCCGCCTCGCGCGCCTTCTGCTCGCGGTATTCGGAGATGTCGCGCGCGCGGTCGCGGTCGGCCACCACCACGAACTGGTCACCCGCCTGGGGCAGGTTCTCCAGCCCGAGGATCTCGACCGGAGTCGAGGGCGGCGCCACATCCAGCGCGTTGCCGCGATCGTCAAACATGGCCCGCACCTTGCCGTAAACGTTGCCTACTACGAAGTTGTCGCCCACGCGCAGGGTGCCATTCTGTACCAGCACGGTGGCCACCGGGCCGCGTCCGCGATCCAGCTTCGCCTCCAGCACCACGCCTTGCGCCGGACGCTCGGGATTCGCCTTCAGTTCCTGCAGGTCGGCTACCAGGCAGATCATTTCCAGCAGCAGGTTGAGATTGGTTTTCTGCTTGGCAGAAACGTCCACAAACACGGTGGTGCCGCCCCAGTCTTCCGGCATAAGCCCGCGGTCGGCGAGCTGCTTCTTCACCCGGTCGGGCAGAGCGTCAGGCTTGTCAATTTTGTTGACCGCCACGATGATGGGCACTTCCGCCGCGCGCGCGTGGTCAATCGCCTCCAGGGTCTGCGGCATCACGCCGTCATCGGCGGCCACCACCAGCACCACGATGTCGGTGGCCTTGGCGCCGCGTGACCGCATGCGGGTGAAGGCTTCATGGCCGGGCGTGTCCAGAAACACGATTTCGCGCCCATAGGCCGGCGATTGCGTGTCCTGGATGCTGACCTTATAGGCGCCAATGTGCTGCGTAATGCCGCCCGCCTCGCCGCCCGCCACGTTGGTGGAGCGAATGGAGTCGAGCAGGGTGGTCTTGCCGTGGTCCACGTGGCCCATGATGGTGACCACCGGGGGCCGGGGCACAGCGCCGGTTGGCTCTTCCGCGGCTGTTTCTGCGGCAGCAGCTTCCTGCGCGGCCTGCTGTTCGAAGCTGATCACCGAAGTCTCGGCGCCGAAGAAGCGCGCCATCTCGGAAGCCAAATCAGCGTCCAGAGTCTGGTTGATTGTCGCGAAAACTCCCTTGGCCAGCAGCCGTGCGATCAGGTCTTTGGCGCGAACGCTCAGCTTCTCCGCCAGGTCCTTCACGCTGATGCCTTCAGTGATGGTTATGGCGCGCGTGATGGGCAGCGGTTCGTTGTTCACCGGCAACCGCGGCGGCGGCACAAAGCCCTTCATCGGGCCTTCCTTCACGCCGCGCGGAACGTAGCGCTGTCCCGGACGCCGCGCCGGCGCCGGTCGGGCTCCGGGACGCGGACTCGGCGGCGCGCCCGGGCCAACTCCCATGGGCCGAGGCCCGCCTGGGGCCTGGCGCGTGGGGTGCATGGGCCGGCGCTCGCCCGGCCTCAGTGGAGGCCTGGCCGCCGGGCCGCCGGGGCGCGGGCGTTGGAAAATCGGCTGTCCCGGCACGGGACGACCCGGCGCCGGGCGCCCGGCAATGGGACGGCCCGGCATGGGACGACCCGGCACCGGTCGAGCTTGCACATTCGCGTTCGCCGCCGGGCTCTCCGTGCGCGCCGGAGGCACCGGGGCTTTATAAACCGGACGCGGGCCCGTCTGTGGCACAATCACGCGCCGCGGCGGAACTGCCGGCGCGGTTGGTCGCTGTGGCTGAGCCGGAGGTGCGGCGACAGTAGGCTGCGCTGGCGCAGGCGGCTGCGCCGGGGGAGGAACCGGCGTCACCTCGGGTGGCGCGGCTTGCGCGGGTGGAACTGGCGCGGCAGGGCGCGCGGGCGGCGCCACCACTGGCTTCGGCACTTGCGCTGCCGGTGGTTGCGCGGTGGGCGCGGGGCTCGGCAGAACTGGCGGCATCGGCTTGGCAGGCGCGGCGGGAGCGTGGACTGCGGCGGGCGGCGCGGCTGCGGGCTTAGCCTCGGCGGGCGGGGCCGCAGGCGCGGGCGCGACCGGACGCTTCACCGGCGGCGCGGCCGCGGCCTGCTGTTTCTGCGTGATCAGCTTCAGCACGTCTCCCGGCTTGGAGATGTGCGACAGGTCAATCTTGGTCTTGATCGCGTCGGGCTCTTCCGCCCGCGCGCGCGAGGTCCGGGCAGAGCCCCCCGCCTGCGTCTCGGACTGGGCCTGGAAGTGCGCCCGCACCCTCTCCGCTTCATCCGCCTCAATTGAGCTGGAATGGGTCTTCTTTTCGCTGACGCCTACAACCGGCAGGACGTCCAGAATTGCCTTGCTCTTGACCTCCAGTTCCCTGGCGAGGTCGTTAATACGAATCTTCATCCGCCTTCTATTTCCTCCGTTTGTCTTCCCCGCTAAGTCTTCATATCAACCTCACGGTTCTTGTCAATTCACCTTCAAGTTTCCGGTTTCGGGGTTTCCGATTCGCTTTGAAACTCAAAACGTAAAAACTTCCGCCCGTCTACGAGCTGCCCTTTTCTTCAGGGGGAATGTCTTCCTCATCCGGCCGCTCGGGATGCGTGTGCACCTCCTGCACGTCCGCGGGAGGCGCGTCCTCTACCCCGCTGACCGCCTCTGCCTCGAGCGCCTGCTCGCTTGCCGCAAGCTCCGCGACGCTTTCCGGCGCCGCGTCCGCAGTCTCGGACAAGCCTTGCAGGTCGCCGGATTGCCCCGCAGAATCCGGCCCCACCTCGCCAGCGGGCTCCGCATCCGTGGCCGGCTGCTCCTCGGGCGGCGCTTCGGCGGCCGGCGCTTCCCCCGTTTCCAGGCTGGAAAAATAATTATTCACTGCCAGGCTGATTTTTTCCACCGTCTTGGGGCCGATGCCGGGGATGGCCTCCAGTTGCTCCGGTGTCATATCGGCCAGAGCCTCGACCGTGGTCACGCCCGCTGCCGTCAGCTTCTCAATCACTCCTTCGCCCAGATCCGGAACACGATCCAGCGGCGTGACGGTCTGATTCACCAGCGCCGACATCTGCTGCTCCACTTCCTGGCGCTTCTCCTCTTCGCTCTTGATGTCAATTTTCCAGCCCAGGAGCTTGGCCGCCAGGCGCACGTTCTGCCCCTTCTTGCCGATCGCCAGAGAGAGCTGGCTGTCATCCACAATCACTTCCAGGTGCTTGTCGCTGGCGTCCAGCACAGTCACGCGGCTCACCTTGGCCGGTTGCAGCGCGCGCTCGGCAAACGACACCGGGTCTTCCTGGTATTCAATGATGTCAATTTTTTCGCCCCGCAGCTCGCGGATGATGGACTGCACCCGCATGCCCTTCATGCCCACGCAGGCGCCCACCGGGTCCACGTCCTTGTCCTTGGACATGACCGCAATTTTGGTGCGCTCGCCCGCTTCGCGCGCAATGGCGCGGATCTGCACTGTGCCGTCGTAGATTTCCGGCACCTCGGTCTGGAACAGGTGCTGCACCAGTTCCGGCGCCGCCCGCGAAACCACTACCTGCGGCCCTTTGGCCGCTCGCTCCAGGCGGGAAATCACTACCCGCACGCGCTCGCCTACGGCAAACGACTCCAGCCGCGATTGCTCCTTGCGCGGCATGCGCGCTTCCGCCTTGCCCAGATCGAATATGATGTCCGGCCCTTCCACGCGTTTCACTGTGGCGTTCACGATTTCGCCGACCCGATTGACGTACTCGTTGTAAACCGTGTCGCGCTCGGCCTCGCGCACTTTCTGGAAGATGACCTGCTTGGCCAACTGCGCGGAAATGCGACCCAACCCGGTGGGATTCGACATCTGGTGCGTCGCCCGCAGCTCGCGTATTTCGCCGCCCACTTCCACTTTCTCGTCAATTTTGCGCGCCTGCTCCACCGTGATCTGCAGGTTAGGGTCTTCCACCTGCTCCGGCGTTTCCACCACAGTCCGAACCGCATACACGCGGATGTTGCCGCTGTCCTTATCCAGCTCGGCACGCAAGTTCTCCTGCGTCTTCAGAGACTTGCGGGTTGCGATCGAGATGGCATCCTCGACCGCGCTGACCACGATTTGGGGATCAATTCCCTTCTCGCGGCTCAGGGCATCAATCGTGTTGTACAGCTCGCTGGCCATATCCTTGGTGCTTTCTTGCCTAAATTTCTGGTACCAGGTTCGCCCGTTCTACGTTCCCTAATTCTATGTCTATTCGGCGCGCAGTGGGCGCCTGCAGCGGCTGCCCTTTCTTGCTCTTTTTGCCGCTTGCATCCAGATCCAGGGTCAAACGGCCTGCCTGAAAACTCTCCAGCCGGCCTTGAAAATGCCGGTTGCCTTCTACTGGCTCCCGCGTCGTAACCTTCACCAGGCTGCCCGCGAAGCGCTCGTAGTCCGCAGGGCGCACCAGCTTACGGTCCAGCCCCGGCGAGGAAATCTCCAGCAGATAGGAGCCGCCCGGCACCGCCTCCTCCACATCCAGGATGGTACCCGCCTCATGGCTCACACGGGCGCAATCCTCGTGGGTTACGCCCCCTGGCTTGTCAATGATCACCCGCAGCATGCGGGCCTTGCCCCCGCCACGGAACTCGACTTCCACCACTTCCAGGCCCCGGGAAGTGGCCACGCGTTCCACAATGCCGCGCACGTGCTCCATGTCCAAGGCCATGAAAACAAACCTGCTACGGGTACGCCGCTGCTTGGAAAACAGCTAAAACAAAAAGTGGGCTTGCGCCCACTGGTGTGCTTCGCCAAACCCGTAGTTACACAACAGTTCTGATGCAAATAATACGCCCGATATGGGCAAAAGACAAACCAGGGCAGACGCCACTCTGGAGGGTTAACAAACCGCCGTTCCAAGCAGCTTGCGCCGCCGCCCTCGATTGTCCTACCTTTCCCACTAATGTCACCGCTGAGCATCGCTTCGGCAGCCCCCGACAACCTGTGCGGTGCAGCTGCGAAGCGCAAGCAGAAATTTTCCTGGCTGTTCGCGACGATTCTTCTGATTGCAACGTTCCTGGCCGGCAACTTCAAACTACTGACCGGAGAGCACTCCTTGGTGTGGGATGCGGAAGGCTTCTTTGCGCCCGCCTATACCCTGGTCGCTGATCATGCCCGCGCGGGACGCATTCTGCTGTGGAATCCATGGAACAGTGCGGGAGCCCCTGACTACGCTGAGCCGGAGTTGGGCGCATCCTCGCCTCTCATGATCCTGATGGGAGCCCTTACCGGTGGCACCGAAACTGGATTCCGCATTTATTTTCTTTCCATTTGGGTAATCGGGCCCATTGGATTGATTTTCCTGGCACGGCACTTGGGTGTTCCTCCCTGGGCGGCTTTCGTCGTTGCGATGGGTTGGGCCTTCAATGGCTTTTATACCGGCCATGCCTCTCATGTCTCGTCCATTTACTCCTTGTCCGCCTTGCCCTGGATCCTGTGGCGCTTTGATGTCGCCCTGCAGACAGGACGGCTGTGGGCGGCGGTGGAAAGTGGCGCGCTCTGGGGCTTGTCGGCCCTGGGCGGATATCCGCAGCTGACAATCCTCACCGCGGGTTTCCTGTTCCTGTGGGCAGGTGGACGATGGGCGTGCCCTTCCGAGCAGCACACCAGCACTCTTCTTCCCCCGGAAACGACGCAAAGAAGCAAAAGGAATCCACAACGTGCCGCCCGAGCGCTGATATTGTGCGCGGTGGTGGGCGTCACAATTCTGTCGCCATCGTATGCCGCCTTCTTCCGCGAAGGTCACGGATATAGTGACCGGGTCGGCCCCCGTTCCCGCCTGGAGGCGCTGTCTTCCATGCCTATGGAGCGCGGCGCGCTGGCAACTTTTTCCAGTCCTTATATCAATACGGTCAACATCTACTACACGCGCCTGTGGCCGAGCACAGATGGCGCTTACACAAACATATACTTGGGGGCCGCGATTTCCATTTTCGCTTTGCTGGCCTTTCTCTGCCGCCCGTTCTCGGCCTGGCGATGGTGGCTGGCGGGAATGGCGATGTTCGTTCTCACTTGTGCCGTGGGCAGCCAACTCACAGTGCGCGGATGGCTCTACGATTACATTCCTCCCACCCGCTACTTCCGCAATCCCGGACTGTTCCGCTGTTATGGAATGATGTGCGTGGCGGTTCTTGCGCTGCTCGGTCTGAAAGATCTCACCGGCGCGCTGCGGGAGCCGGCGAGCGCCATCTGGCGCAAGTTTGTCCTTGCCGCCGTGGTATTGTCCGCCGCCGCCTCCGCAACTTACTTCGTCATTCTGTTTCACGTCGCCAATCGGGGGGGCGGCTTTTCGCGGGCTACCTGGTACCTGGGGATTATCTGGGGGATGGCCTCGGCTACCGCAATTGTCTGCGCGATCAGGCCCGGCAGCAGAAGGATGCTCCCAGCAATGCTGGTAGTGCTCGCCGTGGCCGACGCACTGCTCAGCTTCCCCATAGAGCGTGACGCGACCGTCTCCGCCAAGTACCACGCCCGCCACGTCTGGGACGAACTGAACGAGGCCCATGATTCCAGCCTGGATCTGACTGCCAAGGGTCTGCAGAGGCGACTGCAGTTCGACAGATTTCCCGATTCCTATCCCAACAACCACAATGTGGTCGTTAAGGCAGCGACGCTCAGGAATTACGACACGATGACCAATCGTTTCCAAGCCGCCTTGGCCAATGATCCTGCGCTGATCGCGATGGCTCTGGGAAGCGAGCGAATTTGGTTCTCGAGGGATGCGCTTGAGGTACCGCCATCCGACCAGTCGTACACTCAATTCGCTCAGCAGAGCCGGCACCTTGGCGCGCCCATCCTGCTCGTGCACAGCCCCGGCGAGATGCTTGGGATATCTCAGCAGAACCCGGCCGAAACTTCCGATCCAACCAAACTTTCCGCCATTTCCCATATGGCCGCGGCCCAGCGTGTCCCTGTAAAACTGCTCCGCTATACGCCTAACCACCTGGATTTCCAGGTCACCTGTCAAGGCGATGGCTGGCTTCTGGTCACTGACCGATGGGCGCGTGGCTGGCACGCGCGCATCAACGGCCGCCCTGCCGAGATATTCGGCGGCGACTTCATTTTCCGCGCCCTGCAGGTTACGGCGGGATTAAGTACTGTGCAGCTCTCCTATCGGCCCGCAGGTTTCCCCTGGCTTCTGCTCTTGAGCTGGGGGACCTTGGCGGTAGTCTGCGGAAACTCAGTTCGGCTGTGCCGAAGACAACAACCAGGATTCGCTGAAGCCGTTAGCTAGACAACTCTAAGCACCGGAACTAGCGGGCGGTCCAGCCCCCATCAATCAGCAGGGTGTGGCCGGTAATCAGGGAAGCCGCGGGAGAAGCCAGGAAAACAACTGCCCCCGCCACCTCTATCGGCTCGCCAATGCGGTGGAGAGCCGCAATTCGCTCAACCACGTCGGCACGAAAACCAGGGTCGGCGAGTGCTGCTTCGGTGCCGGGCGTATGAATGAATGTGGGAGCTACAGCATTCACCCGGATGTTGTGCTTGCCCCACTCTACCGCCAGGCACTTGGTGAGATGAGCTATGGCCGCCTTGGTCATGCAGTACACAGATTCGGTGGGCAACGCGGCAAAGCCCGCCTGCGAACTCATGTTAATAATGCAGCCACGCCCCTGCTGAATCATGATCCGGCCTGCTGACTGGCTGGCGAAGAACGTGCCTTTCAAGTTGACCGCCAGGGTCAGGTCGAAATCCTCCTCGCGCACATTTTCGGCCGTATTCTCGGGCGCAACGCCCGCATTGTTCACCAGGATGTCCAGCCGGCCAAAATGGGCGGCAGCATCGTTAACCGCCCGCCTCACCTGGTCAAGGCGTGTCATGTCCATTTGCAGCGGCAAAGCGCGCCGGCCCAGGGCTTCAATCGCGCGCGCCACTTCGCCGCCCGTGGTCACATCCCGCAGACCCAGGGCAACGTCCGCGCCGGCACGCGCCAGCGCCAGTGCTATGGCGCGGCCCAACCCGCGCGCCGCTCCAGTGACTAGCGCTGCATTGCCGGCCAGATCAAATCGGGGAAGCTGGTCACTCATGATCTAGAGCTATTCAGAACGGACACCAGTCTACATTGGCTCCGCTTCTCATCGTGGATTCTGGAGGCCTCCGTTTGCGGCGCTGGCGATCGCAACTGCTCTGCCACCTTGTGGAAGCTCTGTCGGCGGACTTCCCGCTGGCGCCTCAATTGCCCTGCGCAACCAAACGTAGAAAACCAGCCAGGCTGGCGCCGTCCACGTGTAGGACGTTCCCGTCTTTCGCATGACCACAAAAAGAATCATGAGCGCGCTGGTTCCGGCATATGCGGCAATGGCTTGGAGCCGCAGCCGGGTGGCGCGGCGCCCCAGGGGAACCGCCAGCTGCATCATGGCCGGCAGCAATACAATCTGGTCAAACAGCCAGCCGTAGGCAGTCGTCACCAGCGACACCAGCAGCACTATCGGCAGCTCCCCGCTCCAACTCCAGGACTCGCGCCGAATTCGCCAGAAGGACGCTAGCCAGGCAGTCCCGAAAAGCATGGGCACATATTGCAGCCAGGCGTGGTTGCCCCACCGCATTCGCAACAAGGTGCCGAAATTAGGGCTGGGGTTGCGCAGCACTTCCCCACTGCCTGCCAGGTCGAGGTAATCGCGCCAGAGGCGCGGGTTCAGCCAAAGAGGGAGCAGGCTCGCGAGCAGCAGGGCTGCGCCCGCCCCTGCCACGAGCCTCCAGTTTCGCCGTCTCACACAGTCCAGGAGCAAGACCAACCAGAACAGGTAAAGCAGTTGCGGTTTGACCGCGATCAGAAGGGTCGCCGCGCCAGCCAGCAGCGGGCGCGAAGTGTGATAGCGCAAGAACAGCGTCAGTCCCAGCAGAATCAGCGCCCCAATCTGGCCCAGGCCGAGCGCCGTCAGCAGGGGGAAAAAGCTGGCGGCCAGCAGCCATCCCAGCCAGCGCCGCCGCGGGTTGCCGCCATACTCCCGCCACAGAAAATCAGCGCAGGCAAAGACGATGGCCAGATTGAGCAGAAGCCACGCCGCGCTCGCCTGGCTGTAGGAGAGCGCGCCAAAGGGCAGAATGAAGGGGAGCGTCCACGGCGGGTTCCACATCAGCAGGGGCCGCTGGCCGGCAAAACCGGTAGGAACCTCCGCGGCGAGGATGGCGGCTGGAGAGTAGGGATTGCCGCCCGCCAGCAGCACCCGCGCCGCCGCCCAGTACTCCACGAAATCATTGTGCAGAGGGGTGCGTCCGACTACATTGACGCTCACCAACAGCAACACGAAAGCGACCGCTAGAAAGATAATCTTGATTAAGCGGTTGCTCTTCATAGTTTCAGCCGGCCCTGTTCCAGTTCAGCGAACGGCAGATGACGCTGCACCGGCGTCAGCAACCCCCTCGCCAGGAATGTTTAAAATCCCCTGCCGCTGGCCGGCGACTACAGCCAGCAGTAGTCCCCCAATCACGGTAAAGTAATAGTTAATGAATGCCTGCCTGTGCAACGAAAGCAGGACCAAGAGCACAAGTGCGAAACAGGTTACAAACATCGCTGTGGATCTTTTCGCCTTTACCAGACACCAGGCGCATGCTGTCAGCACCGCTACGCCCATGACCCAGGACGGTAAGGGTCCCCATCCCAATCTGGTGGTCAGCACCGAGAAGCTCAGCGAGTCTGGGCGAAAAGGAAGAATAAAACCAAGTACAACTAAGTCCCTCCAAAAGTGATGGGGACTCCAGATTACGAACGGGATGCATAAGACCAAGGAAACCAGAAGCGCACCTGCGACGAGTCTCACATACTGCTTCCAGGTGCAGCCCGGAATCAGAAAACCGGCAAAAGGAAGCGCCAGCACCGCGTACTGCTTGGAACTTATAAAGGCCGCGAGAACCAGCGGCAGCCACCGACTCTGCTTCTCGGCGGCAGCGACAGTGCAAGCCAGTGTAAGCAGGACAAAGGGCTCGCTGAAGCCCCGAGAAACAAGGTAAAACGTTGCTGGGCTGAGCAGCAGTATCGCCGCCGTGATCAGAGACAATCTGGTGCTCCGTAAACGTAACATAAGAATAGCCGTTGCCAGCAAGGCGGCAACATCGGAATAGCGCAGATCGCCGGCCAGGTACCCTGGCACGCTCATGAGCACGCTCAGAGGAGGGTAGGCGAGTCCGATGTGGACGCGGCCCTGGGAGACAATACCCGGAGGATAAAAATACGAGCTTTTGTCGCCGAATATATTTTCATGGGTAATAGTGTAAGGATCGATGCCGTGCAAGAATGCAGAAGCCGCATCGCGCTGCCAGAGGTAAACATCCGTCTGTTCTGCGGGTGTAATTCGCACCGCATAAACTGACAGGGCCAAAAAAATCACTACTATGACCCAGAATTTAGGCCAAACGCTGCGGTGAGTTGCGAGATACGTCGGGGTTGTGGAGGTCCTGCGCCCGGCATGGATTGCAACCAGACATAGGCCACCAGCCACTGCGACGAGTGCCAGGCCAGCTGGGCTGTAAGTACCCCATCCCATGCGTCCGGGGAACAGAGCACAGGTGAGAGCCACCGAGGCGAAAAAGCTCCAAAATGGTGCGGTAATTCGGCCAAGCGTCACTCCGCTACCGTAGCACGGACCTCCAAACAAGGGTCTGGCCAGTGTGCCTGGCCGCCCCCTTACCTTTGGCCAGAGATTTCCCTTGAGCGGCAAAAAGCTGTGCTGCCATACTGCCCGGAATGGCTGTGGCTCTCAAGCAGGCTGCTGAAGCAGCACAGGAGTATTCCACGGTCCGGCGAACCGCTGCGCTGGCAGCGGTTCTGCTAAGCGCTGCTGCCCTGCGCTGCTTTCGCCTCGGCGCTACCAGTCTGTGGCTCGACGAAACCTTCCGCGTGTCCCTGGCGCGCATGAATGCTCATGACTTCCTGCGGGGAGTATTGCATCCCTATGGGGCGAACAGCGCCGCTTATCACCTGCTGCTGCGCTTCTGGCTGGTGCTGGGCAGCAGCGAGACCGTTCTGCGTTCTCTTTCCGTCATTTTCGGAGTGGCCACAATAGTTGCCCTCTTCCGCTTGGGGGCGGAACTGTTCGATCAAAAAACTGGATGGATGGCCGGCGCTCTGGCCGCCTGTAACGCGCTCCTGATCCGATATTCGCAGGAGACATGCGCTTACACCCTGGCGGCGCTGCTGGCGGTGCTTTCCGCACTTTATTTGTTCCGCGCCCTGCAAAGAGGCCGCCGCGCCGACTGGCTCGGCTACATCCTTGCCTCCGCGGTCATGCTTTACTGCCACGTGCTGACCATCCTGGTAGTGATGGCACAGGCAGCCCCCGCCTTCCTGTTGCCACGGCAATACTGGATCCGCCGAGGCGCGTTTTCGCTGGCCATTGTCGCCGCCGCCTTCGCGCCCCTGGGGTGGTGCATCGCGTTTGCTCCCCCCCGCCCTTCCGTCTGGCTAGCGCCACCGGGCCTGCATGAACTGGTGGGCTATGTGGGCGATGTGGGCGGGCCCGACGGCAGCCTGCTGGGACTGCTGTTCATGGTTTCAGCCCTGGCCGGCCTCGCCTATGCCCTCCGGGAACGGTTCACGCTTGAGTCCGAGGGCTGGCGTTACCTGTTTCTCTTCTCCTGGGCCTTGCTTCCGCCTGCACTTCTGTTCACCCTATCTCACTGGCAGCCCTTGTTTCTCACCCGCTATGTCCTGGG
>DASSQB010000148.1:0-6544 GCA_035702725.1 Terriglobales bacterium
GGGCTGCAGAAGGTAAGGCCCATGGAGGTCTGGTTCTACTCCAATTCTTCGGCCGCGCTGCCTCCCTTCTTTTATGTGGTGTTCTATCAGCGCGAGGCGACGGACGACTTTCGTCTCTACAGCCCCTATTCGGACGGCCCGGAAAAGCTGATCCAAGCCATCGTTGGCCCTACGCGCCAGCAGGCGCTGCAAACCATCGAGCAGGACGGCGGCCGCGAACTGGCCCGCGTCAGTATGAGCCTGCTGCCCGACGAGCCGGTGGACTGGGAAGGCGGCGCCATCAGCCTGCAGTCCGACGTCATGCTGGCCACCATCCGCAATCTAGCCAACAACCCCTTTACCAAGGAGGAGATTGCCAATCGGCGGGTGCTGGAGGAAGTCACCCATCGCATTATCGTGGGACAGGAGTACCTCGACGTATTGACGGAAACCTTGCACGATATCGAGGGCAAGCCTAACCTGCACTACGTTCTGCGCCTCAAGCGGCCAGACGACCTTTCCCTGGCCAAATCCGATGCCGGCTATTACTTCAACTTGGGTGTCTCCATTAAGGTATTCAGCCCGGGCAACAAACTCATCTTCAACAAGGACGCGAAGCTTTCGCACACGCTGACCGAGGAACAACTGGATAAAGTGAAATCAAGCGTCTTCGGCTACGAGGGCTGGCTGCCTCTGGCTCCGGGAAAATACAAGCTGGAATTCCAAATCACCGATAACCTGAAGCATGCCGGCTTCCGGAGTGAGAAAGAAGTGACCATCCCCCAGGTTGCGCCGGGCGGGTTGTACGTCACGTCGCCGGTCATATTCTCGGAGGCGGAGATGCTGCCGCCGGAGAAAGCCGCGGTGGCGCCATTTAGCGGTGGCGGAGTGAAATTTATTCCCAGCGTCGGCCAGGAATTGGACTTCCCTCAAGGCCGCGAGATTAAATTCTTTTATCAGCTCTGGGCGCCCGGGGGAAGCAGCAGCGCAGGGCGCAAGTTTGCTGCCGAGTATACGTATGGCCGGCTGGGCGCCCGCGACAGCAAAACCCTCTCGGAAGAGTTCACCGCCGAGCAGTGCGACACCGGAGGATCGCTGATCAGCGGAAAAAAGATTTCCACCGAACAGCTCGCGCCCGGCAATTACCGCCTGCTGGTTACGGTGCGCGAAGAAGGCACAGGGAAAAAGGCGTTTTCCAGCCTCAATTTTAGGGTCGTGCCCGCGGCCACAACTTATGAAGCCTGGGATCTGACCGATGAGCAAGTTGCCGATGACCTGCACAGCGGCTATCTCGACTATCGCCGCGGTTTGTCGTGGCTGGCGCAAGGCGATAAGGACCAGGCTCTGCGCTATATACGCAGCGCGTTTGACAGAACTCCAGGCGATGAGTCGATCTACCGGTCCTTAGTGGACCTTTATTTCGCGGGCCAGGCATTTTCAGAGATAACTGATGTCGCCAGCCGCCACACCCTGGTGGGCAGCACCGATACGGACGAGGTAACGGTGCTGCGGGTGGCGGAAAGCCTGGAGAAAACTGGAAAGCTGCAGAAGGCCGTACAACTGCTGGAATCGGCAGTTAAGACCAAAGATGGTAGCGGGGCCCTTTACCTTGCCTTAGCCGGCTGTTACGAACGCATGGGAGAACACGAAAAGGCGGCGCAGGCTGAAAGTCGGGGCAAATCGCTTATGTCACCGACGAGCTAAGCTGTCAAGCCTTGCCAAGTTGAGTAAAAAATGGCGCGATTACTGGCGCCTTTTAGCGCCAGGTCTGGCGCAGGCGGGCGAGTTGGGACTGCAGTTCGGCGTTGGCGGCGGTGAACTCCAGGCCGTAGAAGTAGCGGTTTCGGTCGCGAATGGTGGCGGGCACGCGCAGGGGCTCTTCTGATTCGGGCAGCTGAAATTCCACTTCCACTTCCCTGCCCACGGGCAGCTGCAGGCCGGCGAAAACCAGCATGCCGCCCTCGCTCAGGTCGTTGCCGCAGCCTTCCACCAGAAAAGTTCGGTTGTATCCATGCAGCACCAGGCGGACGGGCACATCCAGCTTGTGCCGCGGCCAGCGGCGCTTGGGGCTGAATCCAGTGGTTTTCCTGTGCGCGGTTCGCATAATGCCCTCAAATCGAATCTGGAGGCCCTGGAGAGGCTATTTTCGCCCGCCGGGCGACCCCTCCGATAGGTGACCAAAGGGATTGGCCGGGCGTAGCAGGAATCAGCGGAGTTAGCACTGCACGCGCGATGCTTCGGCGCTGAAGCATCTCCGCATGACCCCTTTCTGCGGATGGCGTGGCTAGCGAAGGCGCGCCGGGGTAATCATTCCCCGCAACCGGCGCCCGCGGCACAATGGGCTTTTGGCTGAGTCCTGGCTACTGGCGACTGACAACTCCCCAATGCCATGCTTTTCCCAATCCATGTAAACTTAAAGAAACACTCATTTAACAAGGACAGAGCTTGAGCAAGGGAACCCGCAATATCGCCATCATTGCCCACGTGGACCACGGCAAGACCACGCTGGTGGACGGCATGCTGCGCCAGAGCGGCGTCTTCCGCGCCAACCAGGAGATGATCGAGCGCGTCATGGACTCCAACGAACTGGAGCGCGAGCGCGGCATCACCATCCTGGCCAAAAACACGGCGGTGTTCTACCACGAAGTGAAAATCAACATCGTAGACACGCCCGGGCACAGCGACTTTGGCGGCGAGGTGGAACGCGCCCTCAAGATGGTGGACGGGGTGATGTTGCTGGTGGATGCCAGCGAAGGGCCGCTGCCGCAAACGCGCTACGTTCTGGGCAAGGCGCTGGAAGCCAAGCTGCCGCCCATAGTCGTGATCAACAAAATTGATCGCCCTGATGCCCGCGCACAGGAAGTGCTGAACGAAATCTACGACCTGTTCATTGACCTGGACGCGGAAGAAGACCAGCTCGACTTCCCCGTGCTCTACACCAACGCCAAGCTGGGCACGGCCACGGCCGACCCGAAGAAGACGGGCCTGGATCTGCAACCGCTGTTCGAGACCATCGTGAGCACTATTCCGCAGCCCGCCGGGGATGCCGCCGGGCCGCTACAGATCCTGGTGGCCAACCTGGATTACAGCGACTACCTGGGTCGACTGGCCATCGCGCGGGTGTTCAATGGCACGCTGCGCACGGGCGAAGAAGTGGGCATTGCCAAGCTGGACGGCTCGCTGGAGAAAGTGAAGATCACCAAGCTGTTCTCCTTCAGCGGGCTCAAGCGGGTGGACATTGACCAAACCGAACTGGGGGACATTGTCGCCGTGGCCGGAGTTACCGGCATCACCATCGGCGAGACCATCACCAACGCGGAAACGCCGGCCCCCCTGCCCCATATCGTGATTGACGAGCCCACCATCGCCATGCAGTTCACGGTGAATACCTCTCCCTTTGCCGGGCGCGAAGGCCAGTTCGTCACCTCGCGCAACCTGCGCGAGCGCCTGGACAAGGAACTGCTCACCAACGTTTCTATTAAGGTGGAGGAAACGGGCAGCCCGGATTCGTTCAAAGTCATGGGCCGGGGCGAGCTGCAGCTCTCAATTTTGCTCGAAATGATGCGGCGCGAAGGCTACGAACTGGCGGTGGGCAAGCCGGAAATTGTGACCCGCAAAATTGACGGCAAGCTGATGGAGCCGGTAGAGCGGCTTACGGTGGACATTCCCGAGGAGTACGTGGGCGTGGTGCTGGAGAAGCTGGGCATGCGCAAAGCGGAGATGCAGAAGATGCACAACCACGGCTACGGACGGGTGCGCATGGAGTTTCGCGTACCCAGCCGCGGGCTAATCGGGCTGCGCAGCGAACTGCTTACGGACACGCGCGGCACCATCGTGATGAACTCCCTCTTTGACGGCCACACCGAGTGGCAGGGCGAAATTCCACATCGCCTGACGGGCGCGCTGGTGGCTGATCGTGGCGGCGCTACTACGGCCTACGCCCTGTGGAACCTGCAGGAGCGCGGCGAGCTCTTCGTCGGCCCGGGCGTGGACGTTTACGAAGGCATGGTCATCGGTGAGAATTCGCGCGACAACGATCTGGACGTGAACTGCGTGCGCGAAAAGAAGCTGACCAACATGCGCGCCTCGACCGCCGACGAAGCCATCCGCCTGGTGCCGTTCCGCACCCTCAACCTGGAGCAGGCGATCGAATTCATCGCCGAGGACGAGTATGTGGAGGTCACGCCCAAGTCCCTGCGCCTGCGCAAGAAGGTCCTGCAGGCCAACAAGCGCCCACGGAAGAACGCGCTGCCGGTCGGAATTAGTGCAGAAAGCTAGCCGCTAACTCATGCTGCCATCGTTACTCTCCTCTGCTCGCCCGGTTCGGCGATTCCCAGGACAACGCGTCCGTTCACCCGTCCTGTCTTCATGCCATTCGGCGGTTGCTGATCTTGCGGCCCACTTTGGAACCAACAATTCCCGAAACAGGCTTGGTGAGCATGAAAGCCCCCAAAGCCCTTGCTTTCAATCCATCGCTTGGTCATTCTAATGCTGGATGTTGACGCAGGGGGCCCGGGGCAGTGCTGCCCCTCCGAGGCACCCCTATGCGCAACATCCGGGTTCTCGGCGGCGTTTTGCTCTTGCTGCTGGCAAGCTGCGGCGGTGGCTCATGGGGCGGAGGCGGCGCACGGTTCGTGAACCGAACCGGGCTGGAGGAAGCTGCGTTCCAGGCCGTCGCCGAGCAGAAGTGGAAGCAGGCGCAGACGGCGCTTGCTACGCAGGCCATTGACCTTCACGCCGCGACGCCGGAGCGGGGGCCTTCCATGGTGCCGGCTGATGCCCGAGCGCTGCAGCAGGAGCCGCGCAGCGTTGTAGTGCAGAGCGAGCCGGACGTCACTGCCTCCCAACTCAATCAGTTGCCCAACTGCGCCAGATGTCCTTACCGGGACCCGACCGGCCTCATCCCCTGCCGGGTGGGTTTCTGCCAGGCTTATCTGCGGAATCTGTGCACGATCGTCGTACCGGCCAGCAAGCCGGAGAACATGGGCCCTTACGAGATGGAAAACTGCATACTGTGGGCGCTGGGCTATGACGTAAGCGAGAGGTAGGGACCTTAGGGAACAGCCGGGCTAACCGGCTTAGAGGATGAGCGCGTCAGCAGGATGGCGGCAACCACACCTCCACCCACGGCTCCACCGATGAGCAATACTTTTGTGGTAGGAAATCCTCCTGATGCGGTGGCGGGCGGGGTCTCAGGAGCGGGCGGACCATCAGGCGGGACGTCGGCAGCGGCCTTCTTGCGCTTGTCGAGAGTGGTCTGCTGGCCCGCCGTCAGCACGGTGGTTTTCCCGCCGTCCATGACGCTCAAATCGCCCTCCAGCGAGGCTATCTGGACGGTGCCGTTGTCGTCGAGCACGTCGTACTTCCCGTGCCCGGCGCGGGGGGCGATGCTGAGCCCCTCAGTGTTCACCGGCATGCCCTCTAAGGTGGAGACGGCAACTCCGCCTTGCTGCAGATCGAGGCCCTTGCCGTTATACACAGCGGAAGCACCCGGCTGCAGCACGGTTAAGGAGCCATGGCCGTTGATGTTGGCGTAGGAACCTTCCGGAACCTGAATGCGATCACCGGGGAAAAGAGCGGTGGAGTCCGCTGCCGGGTGGCCATTAAGCACGACGGAACCGTGCGGCATCAGGACCGCCGAAGCAGGCGTTGCCGAAGCCGCTGCTGGCGCTGGAGCGGAATTGGGTTGTGGCGGATTATTGGTACCGGCGATGGCCGGGCCGGATCCCAGATTGCTCGCCTCAGTGACAGCGGGTGCTGAGGGCTGGGAAGCGACACCGTCTGTTGGGGCAGACTCCACGGCAGAGCGCAATTGCGGATAGGAACTCTGGCGGGGGTTAAACCTGGTTCCTCGCCGTTTTACTTCGGTCGCGCGAAGCAGGGACGGCGCCCTTTCCGGCAATCTCGTTTCCTGCGCTACCGGCGTGGCAGAAGCCGCCGGCGGAGATGGAATCTGCGGCGAACGGGCGGCCGTTGCCGGAGTGCTGACCGGTGAAACCGAAGCTCTGATAGTGGCTGCAGGCTGGGTGGGCGATTTCAGCGACATGTAGGCGGCAAAGCCGAGCACAGCCACAACTCCAGCCAGCGAAATCATCCAACCTTTGCTCACAGTTCCCCCTGTATCTTCCTGCTATGGATACGCTGCGGCCCGACCTCTCCACCTTAGCGACTTCCCGTTCAATGGTAGGTAGCGCCGACGTTCAGGGTCAACGGTTTAGAAGGAGGACGTACCCTTTTCACAACCCCTCCGTGGCACCCTTTCAATGGTGGGCCGAGACTGTAGGCGCAGGCGTCTTCACCGGCCGGGCCTCAGGCTGGTTGCGGAACCAGGAACGGATCTCAGCTTCAGCTACTCGGCGGCGCGCCTGAATGAGGCGGCGCTTCCGCAGCGTGCGTTGACGGTTCTTCCACACGAAAGCGAACGCGGAAAGGAACCTGCGGTCCCCCACCAGGGAATAGCCGATAATCGTCAGGTCGCGAAAAGTGACCGGCAGGAACAGGCGCAGGCAGGTTCCAAGCGTGGCATTCTTCAAGCGCATCAGAAAACGGTTCTTGACCGAGTGCC
>DASSQB010000149.1:0-2083 GCA_035702725.1 Terriglobales bacterium
GATCATCCAGCCGGTGCAGACGCTTCGCCATCGCGGGCGTAAGCAGAGGGTAATGTCCGATGTCGAACAGATATTCGGCCACATACCACAGCGGCTTGTCGGTGGTCATCCACTCCAGAGGATCGAAGCGCGCGAGGTTAACGGGCCGCGAGAAGCGGCGCAACGAGCGTTCCCGCCGCAGGTTGAAATACACGTCAAAATAGCTCAGGGCCAGTTCCCGCAGCGAGCGATAAACCGGCTCGCGGTAGCGGCACCCCGTGTAGTTCGACTTCGCTATCGCGCCCCAGTGCCCGTTTCTGCGGTAGATCGCTACCACGTGGTCGGTATCTTTCTCTGCTTCCAGATCAAAGACCAAAGGTGGATACCCGTTCGCCCGCAGCGCCGCTGCCGCCAGCACAGCGCCTTCGAAGCAATGAGAGGTATTTTCAGCCAGCACGCGTCGTGGCGACCACGCGGTATCGGCCAGGTGATACGGCATGTCGTCGAGAAAGCGCTGGATGCCGTGCGGGTCTTTCAGGCTGCGCAGCTTGCGCAGTTCGGCGGGAGAGAAGCCGCTAATGCCATTTCGCATGTTGAGTGCAGTTTACCGGAAGGTAGCTGGTCGCTAGTAGCTGGTGGCTAGTGGCTAGCGGGTTTCATCCCAGCAACGTGGCCAGCTCCCGCGGCGAGTCGACGACCACGTCGGGCGGGGCTTCACACAACGTGTGTGGCGCAAAGCCGTAGGTCACCCCGCAGGTCCACAGCCCGGCATTGCGGCCGGTGAGCACGTCGTTCGAGGAGTCACCCACCATCAGCGTTTCTTCCGGACGCATCTTGGTCTGGTGCAGGATGGTCTGCGCGCCCAGCGGGTCGGGCTTCTTGGTGGCGAAGCTGTTGCCGCCATACACCGAGACAAAGAATTCGCCGAGGCCGACAGCCTCCACAATCGCGCGCGATGGGTGCACCGGCTTGTTGGAAAGCACGGCCATCAGGCGGGAAGTTCCATTGGCGTTCTGGATGGCAGCCAGTGCAGGCTTGATGCCGTCGTAAACCTGCGTGTGGTCGAGCTTATGCTCGCGATAGTAGGCCAGAAAATAGTCCAGGGCGCGTTTGAGGAAGTGTTCGTCCTTGGGATCGCCCAGCGCGCGCCGCACCAGCATGGGCGCCCCGTCCCCCACGTACGAGGCCACGACTTCATCAGGCAGTTCGGGACGGCTGAAATGCCGCAGCATGGCATTGATCGAGTGCACCAGATCCAGCCGCGAGTCAATCAGGGTGCCGTCCAGGTCAAAAATCAGCAACTTGATGGTGCGGGAATCGAACTGGCGGTTGAACTTGATCATGCCAACTCAAAGGATAGCACTCAGCATGCAGCAGTCAGCATTCAGCCAAACCAGGTCTAGGGCTCAGTTCAGAGGCCTTTTTCAGCATCGGCAAGGACTTGCGATGGCTGAATGCTGCTTGCCCAGTGCTATGATTTAGAATGCTTTGGCATCGTTCTACCCCCGGAAACAGGGAAACGGATGGCGACCACCAAGACAGAGCCTAAACCACTGGCTGAAGCCGATCTCAGGAAGACGGACAAGACTTACGAGGGGCTGTCTCGCCAGCAACTGGTCGAGGCCTACCGCATTATGTACACCTCCCGGCGGGTGGACGACCGGGAAATCCTGCTCAAGCGACAGCAGAAAATCTTCTTCCAGATCTCCGGCGCCGGACACGAAGCGGTGGGCGTGGCCGCAGGCTTTACCTTGAAAGCAGGCTACGACTGGTTCTACCCTTACTACCGTGACCGCGCCCTGTGCCTCGCCCTGGGCGCTACCCCTTACGAGATGCTCCTACAGGCTGTGGGTGCTGCCGACGATCCCAACTCCGGCGGCCGGCAGATGCCCTCCCACTGGAGCTATCCCAAGCTCAATGTAGTTACCCAGTCCTCGCCCACCGGCTCACAGGTGCTGCAGGCTGTGGGCTGCGCCGAAGCTGGACGCTACTTTGCCGCCCATCCCGAGGCTGCCAAGAAAGCCACCGGCGATTATCGCCAATTTAAAGACGTCATGTTTCACGGCGACGAGGTCACTTACGTTTCCCTCGGCGACGGCACCAC
>DASSQB010000150.1:0-2576 GCA_035702725.1 Terriglobales bacterium
CTGTCCCGTTACCGACGCCCTTCCCGCTCCCACTGCTCGGTGATTTTGGCGGTAATTTCGTTGCGAGCGTCCCACAATTCCTTGTAGAAAACGTGCTCCTGGCGCTGGTGCAGTACTTCCACCGGCGTGCCCATAGTCCCCACCACGCCTCCGCCGATGATGCGCTGGGCCAATTTCAGGTGATGGAAGCGGAAAATCTGCACCCTTTCGTCAAAATCCAGCAGGCTTTCCGCCACATCGTGCAGGCCAAAGTGCTTTTGGTGATGGCGGTACATCTCGTCTACGGTCACGCCAGCTTGACTCAATTGGGCGTCGAAAGCGCGACCGAGCCGCGGGCCCACGTGCAGAAGGGCGAGAAAGCCCGGCGAGTCCAGGCCGCTGCCGTGCCCCAGGCCAGCACGGATCAGGTGGTAGTCGTAAGGGGTAATAGTTTCCAGCACATGCAGCAGGCTGATGGGGTAGTCAATTTCCATGTTGGCGCGCCGGATTAGGCGGGAACAGTTGGCGAAGTCGGCCTGCTCCAGGTGGCCCAGGGCGCGCTCCAGTTCCCAGGCTGCGCCCTTCAGCAGCAGTTCCGAAGCCTGGTGCACCACCTGAAAGGTAAGCTCGTCTTTGTGCAGCATCTCTTCCGGCGGCTTCTGCAGGGCCAGCAGTTCGTCGGTGCGCAGGTAGCGTTCGTAGTCGGAAGCCGCGGTGCCGGGAAGGATGGGAGTGCGAAGGTCGTCCATGGGTACATTCTAGTAGGTGGTAGCTGGTAGGCGGGAGGCGGGAAACAACGTCATCCTGAGTGAGGACGGGCCAGACAGATGCCCGTCCGAATCGAAGGACCTTGTGCTTCTTACAAATCAAACCGCAAGGTGCTTCGACTCGCGCTCGCCTCTCCCGCAAAGCGGGATCGGTTCGCGCTCGCTCAGCATGACAAATCAGACGTTTGGTGTTGGGAAGGGGTCAGAGGTTTCGGAGGTTTCACGGTTTCTTAACCATTACAGATTCGTACCGAAACTTTGAAACCTCATTCCACCGGCTTACGTTACCCCCTGCTCCACGATCTCGCCGTCGCGCATATGAATGATGCGGTCGGCATAGGCGGCGGCTTCCGGGTTGTGGGTAATCATCAGCACCGTCTGCCCCAGTTCCTGCTTGGAGTGGCGCAGCATGTTGAGCACGACCTCGGAGTTTTTGCTGTCCAGGTTGCCGGTGGGCTCATCGGCCAGAACAATGGCTGGCCGATTAATGAGGGCGCGGGCCAGAGCCACCCGCTGCTGCTCGCCGCCGGACAGTTCGGCCGGACGGTGCCGCAACCGGGGCGCGATGCCCAGCATTTCTACTATGCGCTTAAAGAGTTCGTCGTCTTTCTTGGAGTTGGTGCCGGCGATGTCCTGGGCGATGGCGATATTGGAGTAGGCATCCAGGGTGGGCAGCAGATTGAACTTCTGGAAAACAAAGCCGATCTTGCGTTTGCGCATCTGAGTGCGCTGGGCGTCAGAAAGCCGGGCAAAATCCTCGCCGTCAATAATTACCCGCCCGGAATCGGCATGCGTAAGCCCGCCCAGCAGGTAGAAAAGAGTGGACTTGCCGCTGCCCGAAGGGCCCACCACGGCCACGAATTCGCCCTTCTCCACAGCAAAGGAGACACCGCACAACGCCGGCACCTCCACTTTGCCGACGTGATAGGTTTTACGCAGGTTTTCGGCGACGATGATCGGTGGCATGGGAAAATATTGATGTTACACGAAGCGGCGAGCTTGCTGCCGGGGTACCCCTACCCCCATTGTCGGCAGCCAATCTTTTAAATCAACGAGTTGCAGACAGTGGTGGGCGGCAAAATCTTGGAAGCAAAGAATTTAAAAACAAAATCTTTGAAACCAGGAATTTAGCGGCGGGGCGAGCCGCCGCAAGCATCCCGGTTTATTTGCTACGTATTTCCAGCATAGCAATTCGGAACCATATTTTGTGACAGGGGACAAGCAGAAATTTGGCGCTGCTACCGAACCATGCACTCCCTCGTTGGAACTCCCTTGGGCAGGGCCATCGATTCCAGCAGTGCAGGGATGTTTCGACTCGGGCATGCGCCCTCGCTCAACATGACAGGTCCAACTTTTTCGAGAACGGGATGAGGTCCTTCGCTGCGCTCAGGATTTCGGCAGCGGGCTCACACGCCCGCTAAACGCCTCAATTTCGACTCGGGCATGCGCCCTCGCTCAACATGACAAGAAGAAGAGGCTACGATAGTAGAGACACTGTACCAGCAGCAGACGTGTCTTCACTCCCATTGTAGTGCGGCGATTACCTTCCCCGTGCGCAGGTAGTGGTTGATTGCCTTCTCCCAGCCTTCCATCTTGGCGCGAAACCAATCGGCGGTAAAGCGCTCCAACTCTTTGTTGCCGGCGGGCGAGAGGCCGGTATAGGCGTAGGCGATGTGCGCACGGGTGGTCGAGCCGGGGCCCGGCTCAAGCTGGATGCGGATGTGGCAGGAAACCTGGGCGGGCGTGACCCAGGCGTAAGCGATGCGAAAGCGCGCCGGATCATAGTCGGTGCAGAGCCAGGTGGCATGGGAGCCATCGTCGTTGGGAGTG